>JAOZQN010000073.1 GCA_029932195.1 Bacteroidales bacterium
TAAAATTCGTTTAAGTTTGGTGGCATACCAACATAGTAATTAGAATAGAAATACTCTTCAGTAACATCTAATTGATGGTATTCGTATTCTTGATATTCATACTGACAACCTTTTATGTTTTTAACTTTAATTTTTATATTTGCTTGTCCGTAGTTTTTTAGTTTGTTTTTTAATTTTGCTGTTTTGTAATATTCCACTCTATCAAAAATTATATCATTATTGTTGTAGTAATAAAATATTTTTACAAAAGTATTTTTATCTACATCTTGCATTAAATCTTCAAAATAGTTTTGATAAAAAAGTATTTCATCAAGTCCGTTTTGATGAATAAATTCAATTTTCAATGGTTTTTTAGATTTTTTTGTCTCTCTATTTTCCTGTTTTATTTTTTTTGCAATGTCTTGCAGTGCATAATTTATCTGAAAATTTTCATAAATTTGTGCTTTTACTGTAATATTTACAAAAAATAATAATATAAATATGATAATTATTCCTTTCATTTTTTAATTAGTTTTTATTATTGCAAAATTATTTAAGTTAGATAAGTTTTCTACAAATGGTTTTGGCACTGTTTGATTTCCGTTTGTAATTATGCGCACTACATTTGTAACATACTCGCTTAATTCTTGTAGCTCTACAAAACCGTTATTGTTTTTGTCTGGTATGTAATTTCCATTTCTGTCCGAATATATTTTATTTTCAAAAGCTCCAAGTATTGCTTCTGTATATGCACCGTTTTGCCAATCTTTTTTTTCTCTCGAAGTTTGGTCGGCTTGCGATGACATTAATAATATTCTAACTTTTTTGGTATCATTTAATTCCTGTGTCATTTTTTCGAACAAAAAAGGGTCTTTTATTCCTTCTCCGCTATAACAAGCGTCTATCATAACAAGTGTTCCACATGTGAGAGTTTTTATATAATCTTTATAAAAATAATCAAAACGTATTCCACTGTAATCTATTTGCTTAACATCTATTTCGTGAGGAAATAAATAATAGTGGTCTTTAAGAACATAGCCATGAGTAGAAAATGTAACTGAAACAAAATCACTCGGTTTAACGAGTGATTTTATAAGATTCATTGCTTCAATGATTTTTTTTTTTGTAGCTTGTTCGTTTATAAGCGTGTAAACAACTACTTCGTCAAAATAATCATCTAAATTATTTTGTTTTTTAAATTCTTGGCTAAGGTCGGTAGCGTCTTTGTGTGCGTAGTTTAAATTAAATTGACTATCTGCAAATTTACTGATACCAATATTTAGCATATAGTGTTTTGATTTTATAATAGAACCATGCCCATCATTTATTTCCATGTTGTTTCCCCCATCATTAGAACCACTATCTTTGTAATATACAGTAATAGATGCTTTGCCTTTTTTTCCTGTAACAGTTGTAACTTCTACATCTATTTGATATATTCCTGAGCCTTCGTTAAAATTTACGTATTCAACTTTTGTATAACCATTTGCATCGCTTGGCACAACGTCTATATGTCCTTTGACTTTGGCTACTTCTAAATCAAGTTTTTTTATGTCTTCTTTGCAGGATACTACTATTGCAAGCGGGTCGTTTGAGGTAACTGCTTTATTTTTAGGTGAAGTAATTTGGATGTCAATATTTGTGTATGAGTTACCGTTGTTGTTATTTGTATTATTTTCTTCATTGTTGTTGTTTTGTGCTTCTATTTTATGTTCTAACTCAAACCTATCATTAAATTTGAATTTATAAGTGCCACTTAACTCTACATCTTCAGGAGGATAAACTGTAATTACTTTTTTGTCTAAACTTATTTCTGGCTTTATAGAAATCTCCCGTCCTCTTTTTAGCATAGTAACTCTTATATTATTATTAAAATCAAAATCAAGATATTCTATTTGTGGACGAAGCTTGAAGTAAGTATATCCATCTTCAGTAACAGGAGTAACGGCTATTCTCTTCTCAGGAACTTTTTCTTCTTCTAAGTAAACAAGATGATGAGGTCCAGCTCTGTTGGTAAGTTTAACTCCTGAATTGTTTACATTTATTTTCTCTTCAAATTTCCTTAATAAATCCATTTGGAAGTATGAAACATCAAATTTGCATTGAGATAAATGGACTGTGTATAAACCATTTTTATGTAACTTGGCATTTTCTTCTTCAAATTTATACGGCGATCCATTATTCATCTCTTTAATTATTATATCTATTTCATTTGCACTAATTTTATTTGTTTGCAAATAAATATCTACATCAAAGCCATCTTTTGTTTCAATTGCAAGAGATTTATAAAAAGTAGCAAAAAATTGCTCATAAGCAACACCTTGTCCTGCAATAAATTCATCAGTACTTAATTGTGGATTTATATCATTATCAATTAATTGAAATATTAAGTTACGGTAAGCATATTCGTCAGAAGACGTAGCTTGTAATTCTCTAATACTACTAATACTTGTGCTAACAACTTCTTTATTTGTTGCAACATTTACTACTTTAAAAGTAAAAGTAGCATCTATTATATTCCATACACCTTCTTTAATTTGTAAATTAAGTTTTTCTATTGAGATAATAACATAATAATCTGCTTCTGCAAAAAAAGCTTTTTTATGAAAAGGGTGTTTACCTTCATCAAATATACGAGAGTAATATTGCTCATCGCTTCTTGTAATCTCTTGGAATGGTTTTACCGACCCGCCAAATTTGGCATTGAATATTTGTGCAAATTTGCCTTTTTCAGAATCAGCTAAAACTTCTTTTACTTTTTCAATTGATTCTAATCTTATATCATTTTTATTTACATTTCCTGGTATATTTCCTGTAACTTCAATATCTTTTAAATTAATACTATCGTTAAAAAAAATGACATAATCTAAATTTGAAAAAAAACTATTATAATACTCTCTATACCCACCGTCTCCGTTTATTTTATCCATACAAATTTTGGCGTTTTTTTTAAGCACAACTCTTTTTGATTTTTCGAGAGCTATTTTTGTTGCTTTGTCCAATTTGTCGTCAATACTTTCGTTTTTATTAAGAATAATACCAAAAGCACTACGCCAAAAAGATGTGGATTCTAAATCTACATCGTGCTCCTTATAGTCTGGCACACTGTTATCTATTAACAACTCATCGTAATGATTAAGAGCAATAACCCATGCCATTGCTTCGCTCATGTCTCCTGTTTGATTTAATATATCAAATACTGTTTTCTGCTTTACTGCCTCATCAAGCATTGAGCCTGAATAATAAAACTCTTCTGCTCTACCTTCTTTTGTATTATCGCATTTTTGTGCAAATAATTGTTGTGCTGTTAATAAGGTTAGAATAACAACTAAAAAAGTAATTTGTTTCATTTCTGTAAGTAGTTAAAAGGTTAGTAATAAACTGGTTTTATAATATTTCGCTTAGTTATCTTCATCTTCAAAATACATAAAGCGATATGGGCTTTGTTTTGTTTGTAATTTTAATGAATATTTTTGTTGAATTAATTCTAATAAGTTCGTCTGGAACTCTGATACGTCAAATTTACATTGAGAGATAGGTATATAATATATACTCTCGTATTTGTTAATTAATATTGATTCTTGATATTCAAACGAATTTTTTTTTTCTAATTCTTTTATTATATAGTCTATTTCCTTGTTTTTTAATTGTTTTGTTTTAATATAAATATTGACATCAAAGCCAGTTCTTGTTTCAATTGCAAGTAATTTGTAGAAAGTGGGGAAGAAACTATTAGATGCAGAAACATTGGTGTTAAATAATAATTCATTATTAAATTGTTTGTATATATCTGTATATAAAATTGTTGCTATTAAAGGTTTGTATTCCCTATTTGAACTGTAAGACGTTTTATAATTAGTTTTAGAAGTGTACGTTATTATGTTATTGTTTGCCATATCTATTACTTTAAAAGAAAAAATGGCATCAGTTATAGTCCACATATTTTCTTTGTAATTGATTTTTAGATGCTCTAATGAAATATCTATACAATAATTAGCTCCAGAAAAAAAAGCTGTTTTGTATGAAGGGGCATACTTATATTTATCAAATATCAAATCAAAAAAAGATGATTCGTTGTTTTCACTAATTGGCATTATAACATCTCCTAATTTGTTTGTTATTATTTGTTCAAAAGAACCATTTAATATTGTTTCTCTTATTTTACTAATAATATCATATTTTATTTCGTTTTTCATTGTAGGTAATATTGCACCAGCTAATTCAATGTTTTTCAAATCAATATTATCATTAAATAACAGAACAAATTTTAAGTTTGAAAAAAAAGTATTATAATAATAATCACGATAATTATTTTTACCCTCAATTTTATCCATGCAAATTTCAATATTTTTTGTAGGTATAATTTTTATAATTTCAGAACTATTTTTATTTTGTTTATTATTCCAGACTTCATTTTCATTAAGTGTTATATTATAAAAATCCCCACCCTCACTAATTTTTTTTAAATTTATTTTCTTTATTTTATATTTAGGAGTTTGCTCTTCTATAAACAACTCATCGTAATGATTAATAGCAATAACCCATGCCATTGCTTCACTCATATTACCAGATTGATTTAATATATCAAACACTGTCTTCTGTTTTACTGCCTCATCAAGCATTGAGCCTGAATAATAAAACTCTTCTGCTCTACCTTCTTTTGTCTTATTGCAGTTTTTTTGTTTTTGTGCAAATAATTGTTGTGTTGTTAATAAGGTTATAATAACAACTAAAAAAGTAATTTGTTTCATTTCGGTAAGTAATTAAAAGGTTAGTAATAAAGTGTTTTTATATAACGTTTATTCATTTAAGAGCGGTAGTTCTATTTCTAATTCTATTGTAGTTTGTCTTTTATCCTTGTCTTTCCCTTCTTTTTCATCTGCCGAAATTGTTATAATATAAAGTCCCCCTGTTTCTATTTCTAATTGTTTTAATTTGTGTATAACAATCCATGCTCTATAAAAAGCAAGCTCTGGATTTGTGTATATTTTTCCATATCCAACTATAATAGTTGTAATATTTCCAGATTTTATTATTATATCTCTTTCAGAAATTATTTTTCTTGCAGTAGGTTTTGCTTTATAATAATTTGCAATAAGTTTTTCTTTACCAACTTGTTTTTTTCTTATACTAATTCCTTTCTTTTTTATTTTTGTTCCATCAGTTTCGCCGTATATAGTTCCTCTTATTTTTAAATCTTTTGTTCTTATATGTAAAACATTAGACAGAGTATCCAAAAAATTACCTAAACTTTCCAAAAATAGTTCATCATAATATATTCCAGATTTATATGTTTTTTGGGTATTAAATTTCATGTTTGATACGTTAAAGAATAATATATCTCCTTTTATGGTAATATCTGCATTGTATTCTTTTTTTATAGAAGTGCTATCAATAACTTCAAAAATATTTTTATTTCGTATAATTCTTTCTTCCTCCAAACAATCTTCAATATTATTAAAATTTGTATTTTCCAATTTATAGAGCCAGTCTACAATATAATCAAAATCTTTTTTATTAGCATAAACACAACATTCTGCTTTTTTTAACGATTTTATAGCCTTTTCTTTAAAATGCTCTTCTCTGTATTTTATATATTTAATAATAAATAGTTTAGCTTCTAATGAAAAATGAGAGACTGGATTAATAGAAAGGTATCCCATTTCTATTTCTTTATCTAATAGATTTTTCATATTACTTATATTTGAAGTATCTTTTATACAAAATTTTTCTTTTTCTTTGTATTTATTTCTTATATTTACAAGCGACATGTCTAACGTCTCAATCTCTTTTTCCGTTACATATATATCAATATTTTTATTGGTTTCATAAAAATCTTTTTTTATACTCTTTAAAACAATATATTGTTTAGTCGTAGCGTCATAATATTCTATGTTAAAGGTATTTAATTCATGTGGTAAAAAATCTTCAATTGTTTCTCCTTCAAATAAATATTCTCTATCAAAGGGTGTGTTTCTATATTCGTCTTCTCCCGATATTTTAAATTTATATTTTTTGAGAGGTTGCATTGTATTAGCATCAAAAAAAGTAAATTTGAAACGAGCTGTATCTGACCTTGTAAAAAAAATAGGGTCTCTATATTTTTGTATTTTATTTGGGAAAACAAAATCAAATTCTTCGTAGAATGTAGGATTTCCATTTTTTGGTTCCAAATTTATTTTAAAAATACCACTATTTGCAATATATAAATCATAAGGAATTTTAGCAGAAAAATTACCTACACGATAATTTAAATAAATAAAATCATCTTGTCCTTCTATGTAAATATCATAATCTGTTTCACTAATTTTTTCTTTTGTTAATTTATCGGTCAAGATAGAATTTATTTCTACATATTTAGGATTGACTTCTTTTTGTAAAACATATTCTTTACCATATTTAGTTAATGTAATTTTTTCCACATCTGGATTGTAAAATTCTTTCTCATCAAACCCAAATCTAATAGTAAATTTTTTCCGATTGAATTTCTGTTCTCTAATATAAGGAGTAGTTTTTTTTTCTGTGCGTCCTTTAACCTTAATAGTGTGACTTCCTCCTACATCAAAAGATTTACTTTCTTTGGGATTTAGACCAAAGAACTTCTGGAAAAAACTTGGGCTATAGGTAATATAGGCTTTTTGTGCAATATATTTACCTGTTACTGAATTAATTATCTCTAATTTAAGGTCTTGATCTCGTGCATCTTTATTTGTCTCTTTTTCTTTTGTTAAAAATATCAGGTCAGAGTAAGTTCGTTCATATTGTTTTATTTTATATCCTTTTTTTCCATTATATTCTTTATATTCATTTACTTTTATTGCTATACTTTTTTTATTTTTTATTTGCCAAAAAGGTATAAAGACCTCAGGTCCTTCTATTTGTCCAATTTCATAGTTTACTACTTCTGTTATTTCTTGCTTAGACGACTTATCCAATATTTTCAACTTCACACCCTTTCGTTCGGAAAAATATTTATCTATTTGAGTATTTTTATCTGAAAAAATTAAATCTATTCCTGAATTAGACTGCTTTATTTCAATAATATAATCAGATATATCTTTATTTGTTGTCATTTTATGGTAAGCTATTTCTTTACCAACAATATAATATTTTTTATTTTGTCCAATATTATGTTTTTTTTCAAATTCAAATATGTTTTTTTCAACCGCAAGTTTTAAGGCAATATCAGAGTTAGGGTCAATGTAATTTTCAATATCTTTAACGTTGTTTTCTAATGTATTTAAAGTTATTAAAACAGTATCATATCCAGGAAAATTTATTTTTTTTATCAAAATCTTTTTTTCGGAAATTAAAGAAAGACTCTCCGAGTATTTATTTGCAATACTACCATAGTTTCCGTTTTTCAAATCAGATTCAATAGTTCTTATTTCTATATCATAAATTATTTTGTTTACATATTCAGTATAAAAAAAATCTTTGGACACTGAAAAAAAAGAACGCTTCATGTAGATGCCGTCCATATAATATCTTCTTATAATTAAGTTTGAAAAAAGTTTTTTAACCTCTTCATTTTTTAACTTAAGAGAATTAGAAACAGAAGCAATTAACATATCTTTGCCCTCACTTATACCATATACTTCGGAATTAATTTTAGTTAAAAAATGATTATGAAATAAATTATTATACTCTGTATAAAATTCACTTGAATCTTTTTTTGTATAATCAAAATCTGTTTTGTTTTTTTGTGCACATGTTATAGTGGTAAAACTTGCTACAAAAATCAATAAAAAAATAAATTGTTTCATAAAAATAAATTGTTTTAGTTAATAAATAATAATAATATCCAACAAAGATACTTCTTTTTGTTAAAAAATAAAAAAAATATCTTTTTATTTGAAAAATTGAAGTCCTTCAATATTTTAATTGCAATTAAATTAAGTTTGAAATTAAAGTTTTTCTAATTGCTATTTGTCTTAAAATAGATATTTTGAAAACTTAACAATAAAAAAACTCCAGCCTTAATTAGTGTGTATCCATAAAGTCCGTAAGGACGACCTATTGATAACCCACGATGATAATCGTGGGCTACAAATAAACGAGTTGCAAAAATATTGTAGGTCTAATTTGTAAAAAAACCGACTTTGTGGATGCACACTAATTAATTTAATTAGAAATATTATTTCTAAACTTACAAAAAAAAGATACCTTTGCAAAATAGAGAAAAACAACAAAATAATATTACTGTTATAGGATAAAAATAAAAAACAATGAGTGAAAACAAAACTGTTGGGAGTTCTTTAAATGCGGACGTGAAGAAGGAGGAAGCAAAGTTAGAGACCTTGGAATTTGTCCAGTAACTCTTGTCTCAAAATTAGATAATATCCATGGAGGAGAAAAATCTGGACGAGCTTGTTGGGTTATTGCAGGAAGTTTCTGTGAAGGAGCGGTGCAAGGAACATTTGCACAAAAAGTGAAAAAATGTATGAACTGTGAATTTTATAAAAAAGTTTTTAAAGAAGAGAAAATGGATTTTGTATTTCCTATGGACTTATTAAAAATGATTAAGAAAGAAAAGTCGTAATTACTTGTCTATGAAAAAAATATTTATTTTATATCTAATAACTGAGTCCACTCCGAGAAGTGTATTTTTGTCAAAATTAAGGCGGATACGGATTTTGCAAATGGAGTTTACTTGTTGTAAATGAGTATTTTAAAATTTGTATCCAATGCTGTATTTGGCAAAAAGATGCTTTTCGGAGTGGACTCAAAACTTAAAAGCCTAAAAAATAACCAACTACGCCAACTATTAATCCCACGAGGACGTTTACTCCTTTCATTGCAAAAAAGCTTTTTTTAGATTCTGCAAATAGTGGAATTGCTCCATGCCCGTCTTGAACAATTGAGTTTGCAAGTAATATACTAAAAGGTATTAATCCACTGGAGAACAGGAATATAAAAACCATGTGAGGTCCCGATTCTGGAATTATTCCAACCAAAACTGCAACAATTAATATTAGGAAAAAATACTTCTGTGCCACAACAGACAGACTCTCTTCCGTAAGTTTAAAATAGTCCATTCCAAGATGAATAATAAATATTGCCACAAATGTCCACAAAAATATTTTTAGTAAATGTTTTTTTATTGTGTGTTTCCATAAATGCTCATTTAGAAAATGGTCTGGAACTGTGGTGATTATAAATAATCCGACAAAACTTACAATTATAAAAGTAATTTTTTCCCAGCCCCAATTTTCGGGTCCTATTTCACCAATTGTTAAAAATACTAAGAATAATAAAATTCCTACAATTAACAATGCTCTCTGAAAAGTTATACTTTTTAATTGTTGAAAAAACACTTCCTTCTCAAAACAAAAACACTCAGCTTCTTTTTCGTGGTGATTTAGATGATTTTTTTCTAATTTCATTAAAGTTTTATCTTTAAAAAAGATATTTAAAATTAGCCCCGTAATTATTGCTACACCAAGAATTATGGCAGTTAAAATAATTGCAGTTTGCGGAATTTCGGCAAACATAATAAATATTTCGTCGCCCGAAGTAGCTATCATTACAGTTACGAGTGCGGCAAAGCCAATTATTTTGTGAGAATAAAGCGAAACTGCTGCAAAACTTCCCAAACAACCAGGCATTACTCCCAAAAACGCTCCAAAAAATATTTGCAACCACGATTTCTTTTTCAAAAAATGTCCCCAACTACCTTTGCTTTTGACTGTTATATATTCTATTACCATCATAATAACCAAAACAAAAGTGGTTATCATTAAGGAATGTTTTAATGTTTCTGTAAAAATGTGCATTTAATTGGTTTACTGGTTTAGTAGATTGACAATTTTAAATTTACGATTTACGATTGGTTTACACTTGATAATCAGGAGTAAACTAATTGTCAATTATCTATTTTAAATTGTCCATCTACTTAGTTTATTGGTATATTAGTTTATTTTTATTATTTTTGCAAGTTAAAAAAACAAAAGTAGTTTAAATTGTGAAATTGTAAAAATAAATTGCTGATAAAAACATTCCAACAATAAAACAATCTAATAAAATGGAAGAGGAAAAAACAAAAGAAACGTTTGCAAAAGAAGAAGAAAAAGCAAAAGAAGAGGAAGCGAAAAAAAAAGAATTAGAAAAACGACAATTTCTGAAAAAAAACTTTTTCTTTGTCAATAAAGCAGAATTTCCTTCGTGGTGGGCAAAATATATTCAGTTGGCTTATTTTTCGGTGGGTTTTGCGGTCTTTTTTATAGCTTATTTTAATACCGTTTTGGTAACAATTTTGGTGAGTTCCGCTAGTATGCTTATTGGTATTTGGGCAATGTATAAATGGCTAACACCTTATCTTGAGAAAAAAAATAAATTTAGCGAACGTCCTTCGGAAAATCAAATGGAATCTTGGCTTATTCAGGAAATAAAAAAAGATGTTAAACCAAAGGCAATAGAAAAGCTTAGTTTGCACAGAGATAAAATAAAATTAGATAATTTTATAATTTTGCCTTATCCAATATATTGGCATACAGGAGGTATAGAAGACGAACATATTGTTAGACTAAAATCGGAAGAAGGACATTTTATTTATGCAAGCTACAAAATTCAGGTTTTGGCAATTACCGAAAATTATGTGAGTCTATATACCTGTAAATATGATTGGCTTAATAATCAAGTTATCTCGGAAGATACAAACGAATTTTTCTTTGATGATATTTCTTCTATAAAAAATGGTAAAGAAAATCTTACAACAAAAAGAATTGATTACGAAGAACCAAAAGAAGAAGAAGAGTCTGAGGATAGTGGTGAAATTGGTTCTGCCAAAATTTTTTCAATAAAAAACATGTCTGGCGAAGCTCTTTCGGTGATAACCGAAATTGTAAGTCTTGAAACAAGCCCAAGAGTAGTGCAAAAGTTAGATAATTTGATAAAAGTTCTCCGTATAACTCTGCGTAATAGGCGATACGGAGAAACTTTTGAAAAAGAAGAGAAGGAATAGTTGGTAATTAGGCATCTTAAAACTTCTCCAATTTCACAATTGTAATTCCTGCTCCACCGAGTTCAATTTTTTCGTCTTTGCAGGAAATAATAAAATCAATGGTGTTAAGATACTCTCTTATAATCTGTTTTAGAATTCCATTTCCTTTTCCGTGTAAAATTTTCAGTTCGGAAGCGTTGGCAATTGTGGCGTTGTCAATGTAGCGAGAAACTTTTTGCAAAGCCTCATCTGCACGACAACCACGCACATCTAAGCCAGCCATAAAATCATTTTTTTGGACAGTCGGATTTTTAAAATCAACTCGCACTTTTGGTTTTTGCTGTTTCTTAATTTGGTTATTACTAATCCTTTCCAAGTCTTTGAGTTTAACAAAGGTTCGCATATTGCCAATTACAACCATTGCAGTTTTATCTTTTATAGATTCTACCTTACCAATTGTGTTAGAACTCTTTAACTTAACATTTTCGCCAACAACAATTTCTTTATTTTCTGTTTTTTTAGGTATGATTTTATCCTTAACTATTTTTTTACTATCAATTTTCTGTTGTTTTTGATCAATTTTTTTAATTTCTTTTTTGTGCTTTTTGGAAATAATTATTTTTTGCTGTTCCAGATTTTTACGAATTTCTTTTGTTGCTTCTTTTTCTGCTTTTTTAGATTTTATTTCTCTTATTGTATTTTCAATCAACTTATTAGCATCTGAAATAATTTGTTCAGCTTTTCGGTTACTTTCTGTAATAATTTTTTTTCGTTCTTGTAAAAGTTTTTGTTGTTCGTTTCTAAAAATTGCCTCCCTATTCTGAAAATCTTTTTTAATTCCAATTATTTCTTGTTTTTCGCTCTCTATCTGTCTTTTATCCGATTCTATTTGATTAAGATGCCGTTCAAGCTGAACTTGTTTTGTTCCTGTTAATTTCTCTGCTTTTTTGATAATATGTTTTGGCAGACCAATACTTTGAGATATTTCAAAAGCATAAGAACTTCCTGGTTTTCCTGTTTCTAATAAAAACAGTGGTTTTAGATTTTTACTGTCAAAAAGCATAGCTGCATTTTCTACACCTTCTGAGGCAGCTGCAAAATGCTTTAAATTAGAGTAATGCGTTGTTATTACTCCTTTTATTTTCTTCTTATTAAATTCTTCTAAAATTGCCTCTGCAATTGCTGCTCCCACAATTGGCTCTGTTCCAGTCCCAAATTCATCTATTAAAATTAAAGATTTTTCGCCACCTTTGTTTATGAAATTTTTCATGTTTAAAAGATGAGAACTGTATGTAGATAAGTCATTTTCAATAGATTGCTCATCGCCAATATCAATAAATATTTGCTTAAAAATTCCCGATGTAGAATTTGGAGTTACAGGAATTAAAAGACCACACTGTGTCATGTATTGTAAGAGTGCTACTGTTTTGAGTGCCACAGATTTACCACCTGCATTTGGACCCGAAATTAAAATAATTCTTTGTTCTTCGTTTAATTCAATATCAAGCGGAATTACTTTTCTATTTTCTTCATTAAAAGCAAGATACAAAAGTGGGTGATATGCTTGACGGAAATCTAAAACTGGTTTATTTACCAATTTTGGTTTGGACGCATTAAGGACAATCGCAAGTTTGGCACGACTACGAATAAAATCTATTTCTGCCAAGAAGTAATAAATATTTATCAGTTCTGGAATATATCCACGAATATTATCGGCAAAAATTGTGAGAATTTTTATTATCTCTCTTTTTTCTGCAAAAACAAGTTCGGTAATCTGATTGTGTAATTCTATGCTTTTGAGAGGCTCAATAAAAACGGTTTTTCCCGATGCTGACTGGTCTTGCACTGCTCCGTGAATTTTATTTTTGTCATAAGCCGAGATAGGAATAAGTAATTTACCGTTTCGCACTGCAAGATTTGTATCTTTGTCAATTAAACCGTCTTTTTGGGCTTTTTTGAGTTCCGAATTTATAATTTTGGAAACAGATGCCTGCTTTTGCGAAAGCTCTATTCTTATATTTTTCAAGTCTGCTGAAGCCGAATCTTTAATAATCCCATGCTGATTTATTATTCTATTAATTTCCTCACTAATATAAGGATACATCTTTATTTGAGCAACAAGTTTTCGTAATTCCTCAAATTTTCCTTCCGTCTCATCTTTTTTGAAAAAGTAAACAATTGATTTTACTGTTTCCAAAGAACGTTTTAATTTCAGAAGTTCTTCGGGTAAAAGATGAGTATTTTCAATCTTTATTTTGTTCAAATATTCACGAGCATCGTAATAATAACTTGTAGGAAATTCATCATAGTTTTTTATAATATCCACAAATTCGTGAGTTTGCTCCAAAAGTCGTTTTATTGGTTCGGTTTCTGTATAATAATGGATGTTTTCAATCCGCTCCTTACCCAAACTACTAAGAGCAAAGTCGTTTAATTTTTCTACTATTTTATCAAAACCTATTTTTTTTTGTATCATCTTTTTTTTTAGTGAGTTAGGGTGGAGTGGATTACTCTTATATTTTGTTTTTGTATTTTAATTGGAAAATAAAATATACAGATTTAGCACGGATTTTATTCTGTTTTTTTAATTCGTGTTAATCTGTTTATATCCGTGTCGTTAGCGTTTCTATTTCTTCTTTCGTTTTAATTGGAACGCGGAACACGCGGATTTGAACGGATTTAGCACGGATTTTTTCTCTATTTTCTTTTATTATCAAAAACTCTACGAATAAATTTCGGTTCTTTTCCAAAACTTAACAATAATCCAAGCTCAATATCTGTTGCTTTTAGATAATTAAGTAATTGAAATTCATGTGCTTCACAAAATGCTGTTGTTTTTAATTCCAAAATTATTTTATCTTCTACAAATATATCTGCAAAATATTCACCTACTTTTTGGTTCTTATAAATAACTTTTATAGGTCTTTGTTTTTCACATTTCAGCCCCATTTGAGATAGTTCATAAAACAGTGCATTTTCATAAACTTTTTCCAGAAAACCGTATCCAAGTTCGTTGTAAACATTATAAAATGCTTTTATTATTTTACTTGAAAGTTCTTTGTGTAGCAATTCCATTTTTTAAATTTATTATAAGAAACGTATTTCTATTTTCCACAAAAATAAAATTATAAATCAAAATACAAACTATAAAATAAATAAAAATCCGTAAAAATATGTTATACAAATTTTTACGGATTCTAAAATAGCTCTGTTTATACTGGATTAGTTTTAAAATTTAACTTTTTGAATTAAGTATTCATTTTAATATCAGAATATTCAAAACTTCTAAACTTCATCCTTAATTAGTCTCATCAAATAAGATAGGCAAACATTGTGTAAAACGCCGATGCTTTTACAAGGTGGTCTATTGGCACTTTTTCGTTTGGTGCATGTGCAAGAACTTCGTTTCCAGGTCCAAAACCTATCATTGGAACATCGTAATAGCCATTAATTGTTACTCCGTTGGTGGAGAAAGTCCATTTATCAATAAGTGGAGATTTTTCAAATAGAGTTTCATAAGCCTCTTTTCCTGTTTGCACAACTTTATGATTTTCCGGAATTTTCCAAGTAGGATAATATTTTTCCATTCCGTAGGTAAGTCCTGTCCATGCTTTTTCCTCGTAGTGTAGCACTTCTACAACTCCATCAAGGTCTTTTACAATAGCTTCAACTTCTGCAACTGCCGATTCTTTTGTCTCTCCCCAAGTAAGTCTTCTGTCAAGATGAATATGTGCGTAGTCTGCTACTGCACAGAGAGATGGACTACCAGATTTGAATTCAGAAATAGTAACAGAACCTTTTCCAAGAAATTCGTCATATTTTATTCTTTCGTTTAATTTTTCTATTTCAAGGGCAGCACGTGAGGCTTTATAAATTGCATTATCGCCACGCTCAGGTGCCGAACCATGACAAGAAATTCCTTTAAAAGTTACTCTCATTTCCATTCTACCTCTGTGTCCTCTGTAAATATTGAGGTTTGTAGGCTCTGTGCTGATAGCAAAATCGGGTTTTATTTTTTCCTCTTCTACAATATATTTCCAGCAAAGTCCGTCGCAATCTTCCTCCATTACAGTCCCTGTGCAATAGATAGTTAGATCTCTATCAAATGATAATTCTTTTAAAATTCGTCCCATTGTAACAAATGCCGCAGCACCTCCTTCTTGGTCAACCGTTCCACGTCCGTGAACGTAACCGTCTTTTACCTCGCCAGATAGCGGGTCAAAATCCCAGTTTGAAAGTTCTCCCAAATCTACGGTATCCATGTGTGCGTCTATTGCGAGGATTTTTTTGCCGTTTCCAATTCGTCCTATTACGTTTCCAAGTCCGTCGAATCTAACCTCGTCAAATCCTGCCTCTTCCATCTGACGTTTTAGCTCGTGCTGAACGTCTTTTTCTTGCATACTTACAGATTTTATCTGTATTAATTTTGATAAATTTTGTGCAGTATAGTCGCTATATTTTTCGGCTAACTCCAAAATCTTTTTAGAAATATTTTCCATTATATATATAGATTACAAAAGTTCCACTTTTTACAAAATGGAACTTTTTGGTTATTAATTATGAAGTGTTTAGTTTTAAGTCTTTAGTTTTTAATTAGCTTTCGCTTGATAAATAATAGCTTAGCAATAGGAAATAGGAGTTTTTTTAAACCAATTTCTTAAATAATTAAAATATTATAATTATTAACTAAAATCTTTAACTAATTATTTACTAGCAGAAAAACCGATAAGAATAGCAACGCAGGCTCTTTTTAGTTTAACACCCTCCTCTACTGTTAGTTTTGGAATCTCTACCGAAATAATTAAATTTTCAGTTTTTGTTGGCACATACTCCCATTGTTGTTTATCCAGAGTTTCATCACTTTTGTAAAGTTCTTGCCGTCTAACATTTTTAATTGTTATATCCAGTCCAGGAAGTTCGGATTCTGCCATTGCAACTATTTTATATTTTCTTCCTCTGTAAAAAGGCTTATATATATCTATTTTATCGCCTTCACTTAATGTAACTGTGTTATAATGACCATCATGCACATAAATAGAAGTGTCTAAAACAGCCAGTCCACTTTTTGCAAAATCTTTGCAATTTGCATCTTGAGCGAAGCTATTATATCCAAAACTAAGCACAAATATTAGTATTATTAAAATTTTTTGTAATTTCATATTAGGAGGATTTAAGTAAGGAGTTAGAAGTTTAAGGTTGTCTCGTTTAAACTTCTAACACTCTATGGTTTAAGTAAGTTTCTAATTTTTAATGCTGAGTCCTGTGTTTCTGAAATTCATATCCATCTTGATTTTAGCAAAAATATATTTCTCGGAGTGGACTCAATGTTTAAATTCTAATATTTTACAGATAAATTTATTATTATCAATAAAATAGTTAGTCTCTTAATCCTGAAATCGTTGTTTTTTTTGGCATAATATTATTCAAAAC
>JAOZQN010000587.1 GCA_029932195.1 Bacteroidales bacterium
AACATCTAGTTTGCGATTTAAAATTAAAAAAAAAGCTGTTTTGGTGAGTTCTGAAGATAGGAGACCTAAAAAAAGCCATAACTTCACTTTAAGTTATGGCAATTTTTTATTAAATTATAATTTTTATTTTGCTGATTTTGCAGTGTTATAAAGAGTTTTGATTTCTGCTAATGTATAGTCTTCAAAATTTACTTCAGAAAATTCAATTGCTCTTTTATCTTTTATTATTATATAACCAAAGGCGTAATTATCTCCATCGTCTGTTCTTAATTTAGCAATATAGCCATTTTCTTCTTCTTTTATAAATTTTACAAAATTATCTCCTGTTGTCTCTATTTCTTTTGCAAAATCTAAACATGTTGCTAAATCATTTGTAATATCAATATCTTCCATTAAAATATCCATAGCAGAATCGCCGATTTTAACCTCGTAATTAACATAAACTACTCCATCAAAATCTCCGTTGGCAAATCCCTTTTTTACTTCTGCTCCTTCTGGTGCCGAAAATGTAACAGGAATACCTTTGTCTGCTAAATTTATTTTTGAACCACCTCCACAACTTGCGAAAGCAAACATTGCAATTACTGCAAAAAATAAACTTACTTTTTTCATCTTTTAATATAATTAGGGTTAATAATTTGAGTTAAAAAAAACTCGTAATTTATTTGAAATGCAAAGTTAAAAATTATATTATTTTAACAAAATTATATTTTAAAATAAACAATAATAAATTAAATAATTCGTTAGAGAATACTGAGTAAATACTTATAAAAAAAACAGCCTACACTTTTATTCCTACAATAATAATATCATCGATTTGTTTTATGTCTCCTTGCCAGTCAATTAGCTCTGTTTCAAGAAGTTGTTTTTGGTCTTTCATACTTTTTGAGCTAATTTCGAGAAGCAAATTTTTAAATTTCTTTTTCATAAACTTACGTTTATCGTTGCCTCCAAATTGGTCTTGATAACCATCTGAATACATATACAAGCAATCTCCTGTTTGTAAGTCAATTAAAGTATTTGTGAATTTTTTATCTTTTCCAAAATAAATTCCAGCAGGCATTCTATCTCCTTTATGCTCAGTCAATTTATTCTTTCTAACCAAAATAAGAGGATTATTTGCTCCACTAAACTGTAATTTATTTTGTTTTTTGTCAATCACGCAGACAGTTATATCCATTCCATCTTTACTTTCGCTGTTTTCGTCGCTTTGTCGCAATGATTTAATAATCTTGTCTTTAAGTTCATTAAGAATTTCGTCTGCAGTAATATTATCAACATGATTTTCTAAATCTTTATTAACAATTTCGTTCAAAAAAGCAATGCCAAGCATACTCATAAAAGCTCCAGGAACACCGTGTCCAGTGCTATCGGCAACGGCAATCACTGCAATATCATCTTTTTGTGTAAACCAATAAAAATCGCCACTAACAATATCTCTAGGTTTAAAGAGTAAAAAGAAATCGTTGAATGCCTGCGACAAATCTTGTTTTGGAGGCAAAAGAGCAAATTGAATTCTTTTGGCATAATGAATACTTGCTGTAATTTCCTCTTTCTGATGTTCTATTTTATCTTTTTGCTCAAGAATATGGTCTCTTTGTGCTAAAACTTCCTCTTTTTGTTGATTTACTTCTGCATGTAAAATTTTTAATTCCTTATAATTTTTCTCTAATTCTATATTTTGTTGCTCAATTTTTCGTTCGTATTTACTACTCACAAATCTTGCGGCAAAAGTTGCCAAAATAGCAATCAGAAGTCCTAAAATTATTGAGCCAATTGAATAAATCAATCGTTCTTTTTTCACCTCTTTTTCAATCATGCTAATATTCTCGTGCAAAGAGAGCATCCAACTTGTGCCTTCTACGGGAACCATATAGGTTATATCTATTGCTCCATCTTTATCTAACAAACCACCGCCACCATTGCCTTCTGTAACAAAATTTGTAGCTTGCACATTTTTACCTGTTTCGATTTCTTTAAACTGAAATTTTGCGGGCAAATTCATTCCTACCATTTTTTTGTTGGGGTGGCAGACCAATTTTGCTCCATTTTTATCAAACATACACAAAAAACCTTTTTCGGCATCTGTGCCTTCGATGGAAGTTTGCAGGCGAACCAAAACGGTATCCAATGGAACTCCATTTTTAATTTCGGATTCTAAAAATCTTGCCATACTTTCTGCTTGTCGCTTATTTACATCTAATTGCAATTTTATATACACATCTCTAAAATGATTTAACGACAAGGAAACTCCTATAAATCCCGTTCCAAAAACGCTTAATAAAACGCCAAGAAATGTGAAAATCAATATGTTTTTTTTATTTTTCATAGTTTTAGTTCAATTTTGTAATCAGATAACTTATCTATTTCATTAATTTTTTCTATTTTCATAAAATAATATCCCTTTGTTAGCTCAATTTCAGAGGAATATTCTGTTTCAATAATTTTATTAATAAGAATATTATCTTCCATATCAGTAAGAATTAGTTTTATTTTTGGAAAATCTAATTCACCTTTATAAAAATATAGAGAAATTTTTGTTGGCTTTTCAAAAACGCATTTAAAACGCAACCATTCAATCTTATCTGAGGCATCTTTTTTCTGTTTTCCTTTATAAATTTTATGAAAAGTGTGATATTGTAAACTATCCAAAAATATTTCGTTAGACATTATTTTTGTGTCGTCTGGTTCGTAAATATCAAAAGTATATTTTAAATTTCCAGGTGAAGTAGCCCATGATTTGCTATTAATGTTTCGTTCTAATTTGTAGAGCATTACAGCTTTTTGTTGTTTGGTAAATGCCTCTCTACAAGTCTTATGTCGTTGATACGACATGATATTATCCGTAGCTGGTCTATATTTCTCACCCCAGTTATCAGTTAAATCGCCAATATAATTACAATCTTTATCCATATATTTGGTAAGAGCAGGCTCTGCTGGTGTGTCGCAAAGTTTGTCGCCATTTACTTCGCAGTTTCGTTTGCCACCCTTTATTTTAAGGCGACTTACAGATTCTTGCATATATTTGCCTTTATCCCAGTTTTTGTGGGGGTGATTTAAACCAAAATAATGACCAATTTCGTGGCTCAAACCTGCATCAGAATTATATCGCACGGCAATTATACTTTTGTTAAATCCATTATATGTTCCATTATAATAGGTTTTTTTTCCTGAAATTTTATTTTTTTGTAAATTTTTAACCAAATGGATATTCACACTGCCATTATCTTTATTTACAGTTGTGATATAAGGTGCTTCTATATAATAACCAAGCACTTGACGATTTGTTTTTTGTTTAATTTTTATATCTGCAAGGTAAAAAGAAATTCCTGTTTTATTTTTATAATAATAATAGTTTAAATTATTCATTTCTCTTTTCACATTTATTTCCGAAGCTCCAATTTTGCCCTCATCGTCTTGATAAAGCCAAAAAGTTATTGGAACACGGTAATAAATTTTGTTGCTATCAAGTTCGTAATTTTCAAGATAATAGTCTAAAAATTGGTTGTCTCCATGCCAAATTTCTTTCTTATTATTAAAAATATTTTCGTTATGTCCACAAAAATCATCTTGAAAAACTTGTGAATAAGTTTGTAAACCGAAAAATAATATAATAAGTAATAGTTTATATTTCATAATTTAAAAGTTATCAAGTTTAAAGTTGTCAAGTTATCAAGTTAGAAGTTTAAAGTTGTCAAGTTAAAAGTTTGGGCTACCCACGTAAGGTTGGACTAAATTGATTTTCAACGATTTGTCGTGGCAAGCGTGGACGCCATAGCCGTCAGGTTAAGGATTAATCAGTTGATTTATAGC
>JAOZQN010000588.1 GCA_029932195.1 Bacteroidales bacterium
AAAATAAAACATTGATTTACATCTTTTTATCAACTCCGAAACTTTAGTTAACTAATAAGCCACGACTTTTAAACGCAAAAGTATATAAAAAATGATTTTTAGTGAAGATATTTTAGTTTTTTTATGAATTATTGGAGTATCGTATCAAAAAGTTAGAAACCTCTCTAAATTTTAACTTCCTTTACAATTTTTGTGGCTTTGTTAAATTTTACAATCCGAATGCTCTACAGTTAGTGGCATTTAATTTTCTATTATTATTTTTAATCTTCGCATTGGATCCATTATTATTGAATTATTTTCTATAGGGTAAAGAAAATTATTTTTCTGGTCTAATAAGTAGTCTGTTGTAAATATGCTATCTGTTATATGAGCTATATTATTCCTTTTCAGAATTAAAGTATCTTTAATTAATGAATATCTACCAATATAATTACAATCATACCACATATCGTGTTCAATGATTTTAAACATCTTATTTTCAAGCAGTTCTAATCTAAATGTTTTTTCACCTTGATATTCATAAAGCTCATATATATAAGGTTCTGCAACTAAAATTTTGGAACTTTCTGGATATGTAAAAAGACATAAAATAATAATGAATACTGTAGTAAAAATAGGACTTAAATTAAATATTTTTCCATCAAACATTTTCCAAAAATTTACTAATAGAAATATCAAAAAAGAAATTAGATAAAGATGAAAAAGGAGTATAAATAAAGCTAAATCCAATGTAATCCACTCGCCTCCAACACAATAATCTCTAAAGTGAATAGGAATTATTGCAATTAAAATTCCAATAATTAATAGAAAAATTGAGGATAGATATTTTTTCATGTTTTTCAAACTTATTAAAATCTCACAAAGTATATTTGTTTGATTTTCAAATAGATTTTTCAGTTCATTACAGCTAACACCATTCATTGTGAGTGTCCCGTTTGTAAAGTTATTAATTTTTTTTGTAATTTACAAATTTAAACTTTTTTTGTAAATTTATGGTTTTTCTTGCAAACTTTAAGAATAATAGTCTGGTAGTTATATTTCTTTTCTTTGGAAAAATTCAAATGGTAATAAGCTGTTAAAAAAACAAAAAATATTAAAATTGTTTTGCAGATAATTAAATGTTTTTTTATCTTTGGAGTTGTGTAAAAAAAAATATTTAACAAATCTAAATTAATAATAAAAATGAAAAAAATTCATATAGTATTAGCTATAATTGTTGTATTCGGAATGTTTTCGTGCACAAAAATAGGACCAATGGGACCACAAGGAGAACCAGGACAAAATGGAGCAAACGGTGCAAACGGATTAAATGGAGAAGACGGAACAAGTCCAGTAGTTTATTATTTTGATATGCCTCTGAATAGTTTTAATTACGAGAGTTATAATGAATCGTGGAACGCATATTCATATATAGAAGGCTTTACAATAAATTTAACAGATCTTGTAATGGTATTTGTTAATCTTAGTAGCGACGGAAATGGCGACAATTATTGGCAAGCATTACCATATAACGAATTTATTAATAATACCGATTTTTATATTCAACATTCATTTGGAATAATGGGTATTGACGATGATACAGGAAATAATAATTATTTAGCTGGTGATGTAATGTTCTCTCTAAGAGCATCTGATGGATCTGCTCCTTATGATGATATGAATTCTGATGCATTGTTGTTATACAACGTTTATATTATTAGAGGTGTGGAAGGAAAAAATGCACAACTTCCAGATGGAGTAAATCCTGACAATAGAGATGAAGTAGATAAGTATGTCTTGAGTTTGAAAAATAAAAACACAGATTAAATTATTTTTGATTATAACGTTTTTTGTTGAAGATGTAATCTGCACATTACTAAGTGCCTACTGCACATTAGTAAGTGTAGTCCCGACTTACTAACGTGCCGTAGGCACTTAGTAACGTCTATTTAATTCAATAAATATATTATAAAAAAATGAAACAAATAGAAATCAATGATTGAGTCCCCCTCCGAAAAGCATCTTTTTGCAAACTCTACGTTAGATACAAATCTTAAAATACTCATTTACAA
Source organism: Bacteroidales bacterium (assembly GCA_029932195.1). Classification (GTDB taxonomy): domain Bacteria; phylum Bacteroidota; class Bacteroidia; order Bacteroidales; family JAOZQN01; genus JAOZQN01. The sequence goes on from JAOZQN010000588.1 coordinate 2,052, forward strand.
CAAGTGCAATGAGACATGCTCATTGTATTTGTGAAATCCATATCCGCCTTAATTTTCGCAAAAATACACTTCTCGGAGTCTCTTAAAATGACTATTTTAGCTTTAACTTTGCTACAACTGGCTGATGATCTGAGTTTTGAAAATTAAAATCTATTGCTTCAATTGAAATTTCGTTAATATTTGGCGAAATAACAAAAAAATCAATCATTGTAGTTAGAGTTTTTGTTTTGTCATAAATCCCCGATACACGTCTATTAGTTGGAGTCTTATTTTGAAAAACCCATTTCCAGTCAATAAGATAATCGTTTGCAATATTTGTTCTTGTTTCGTTGTCCATTGTAAAACCGTCAAAATCTGGCTTAAAATTTGGCGGACATTGATTCCAGTCTCCTCCAACAATTACATAATTTCCATTTTGATATTCTTGCAAAATATGTTTTTTCAGATATTCATTTTGTTGTTGTTTTAGAGTGCCGTCATCGTAGGCAGAGTTGTGTGTATTGATGATTATCAGTTCTTTACCATTGTCTAAAATATATCTATTTTCCAAAAAACATCGGTCTAACATAAACAAACCCATAGGCCAAGAATAATTTCCAGGAAATGGAAATCTTGTAGCTTTTGTAGGGTTGTATTTGCTATAAGTTGCTAGTCCTGCAAGCACTTTGCCGTAAGGTTTGGTTGGAGGAGTTGGTATAAAAAATACCTTATAATTAATGCCAAAAAAACCTTTGTAATTAGAAAGTGTCTCAAGTATTTCTTCGTGTTGATTTATTTTATAGCTTCTTTTAGCTTTTTTATCAACCTCTTGTAATAAGAAAAAATCTATTTCGCTACTTTTTTCTTTTAAAAAAGATTTTACTGCTTTAAGATTTTTTTCGGTTTGTTCTTTTGATGTTCTTACTTGTTCTCCACCGTCATAGAAAAAATCCATATCTGCTCCAAGTCCACAATATCCTATATTCCAAAGCATTATATTTATTTCCATGTCAGATTTTAATTTATCTGCTTCATTGGATTCGTAAACCACAATTTCTTTTTTAGGGTTATAATCAGCCAAAGTAGCATAAAGTAAAAATAGGGCAAATAAAACTATTGGTAAGGCTAAAATAATAAGGATAATCTTTGTGATTTTTTTTTTGCGATTTTTTGTAGTTGACTTCATTTTATATAAAAGGGTTAAAATTTAGTTTAAAATATTTTCACAAAAATATAAATAAAACCTTAATATTTTATTTTTTTATAATTATTTTTTTATTCAACGTAAAGTGAATAAGATTTTCAGATTTTAAGTGTTTTTAAACGACATTAGTCTCTTAATCCTGAAATTGTTATTTTTTTTTGTATAATATTGTTCAAAACTTCATAATTTGAAAACTTCAGAACTTTTCAGCTTGTCTGGCTTAGGTTTTATTCAAAGACCTAATTTACTTGAGTTTACAACAAATTTATTTTAATATTGAGTCCAATCCGAGAAGTGTATTTTTGCCAAAATCAAGGCGGATACAGATTTTATAAACGGAGTTTACTTATTGTAAATGAGTATTTTAAAATTTGTTTCCAACGCCGAGTTTGGCTAAAAGATGCTTGTCGGAGGGACTCAATAGTTTTTCTTAACACAGTAAACTTCTTATTGCTGAATATTTTTACTAATTTTGATTTAAACCTAAAAATCTAAAATGAAAATAATTTTAACCTGATTAATTCATGAACTTTAGTTATGAAAGGACAAAAGGTGCGTCA
>JAOZQN010000589.1 GCA_029932195.1 Bacteroidales bacterium
AAATCAACTGATTAATCCTTAACCTGACGGCTATGGCGTGGACGCTTTACGCATAGATAGTTATGCGGCAAGCGTCCACGCTTGCCACGAATTTTATTGTTAAGAAACTTTTGGCACACTACTTACTTGCCTCGTGCAGGTGTTTTCCACCTGCACGAGGCAAGTATAAATTTGTGTAAATGCAGTCGGTGAAAAACACCTGACTGAGGCAAAAATCCGAGAATCTAATTTACTTTATTATTCAAATATTCAATGTAATAGTATGACTATGTTTCTGATAATCAATATTATACAGTAATTAAAATGCAAGAAAACTTATATATCACTACTTATAACGACAAGCCAGAGCTTTGGACAAAGGAAAAAACAGGCGGAAAAGCTTTTCATTTATATAAAATGAAGAAAAATGATTTTCCAGTTCCAGATTTTGTATGTATAGGGAGCGAAGCCGTAAACTTTTTGCTTAAAAATGTTCGTAGCAAAATAGAAAATATTTGTAATAAAGTTAGTATTAATAATATTCAGGAAAGTTCTGATCTTTCAAAAGAAATTACTGAAATAATTGAAAATATAGCTGTTACCGATGATTTTAAAACTTCCTTTTTGAAGCAGTTAGAGCATTTTTTCAAACCAGATGAAATGCTTTCGGTGCGTTCGTCGGCAACAGATGAAGATGCTGCGAAGAATTCTTTCGCAGGAATACACGATAGCTTTTTATTTGTTCAGCAGGCTGATATATTGTCTTATGTTTTTAAATGTATTGCATCAGCATGGAGTCCGGGAGCTATTTCATACAGGCTGATAAACAAATTGCCAGTCGATAATATTGGAATATCTGTTGTAATTCAAAAAATGGTAGATGCCGAAAAATCGGGTATATGTTTTTCTGTGAACGACGGCGGAAATCTTGCCGATATTGTAATAGTTGCTGGTTACGGAGCGGGGGAGGGGATTGTAAGCGATAAGGTTGAGGCTGATTCTTGTTTTGTAAATCGTTTTAATGATTCAATTGTATATAAAAATACAACTAAAAAAATAAAGTTTGTTCTGGATTTGAAAAATGGAGGTTTAAAATCCGAAAAAGTAGATGCAAACCTCATGAATGAGCAATGCTTGACTAAAAATGATATTTTAAAAATAAAGGATTTTAGCATTCGTGCCGAAAAATTGTTGAAAAAACCTTCCGATATTGAGTTTTCGTTTGATAAAAACAAGCAGCTCTATATTTTGCAGATGCGTCCGATTACTACTACATCGCAGGAAAATATTAAAATACTTGATAATACTAATATTGTTGAAAGTTATCCTGGTATTACTTTGCCTTTGAGTTTTAGCTTTGCAAAACAAGCATATAAAAAAGTTTTTACCGAAAGTGCCAAAGCGTTTTTATTATCGCCAAAATTAATACAAAAACAGTCGGAAACTTTTGAAAATCTGATTGCTCATGCTTATGGCAGAATTTATTACAGGCTCGATAACTGGTATAAACTCATCGGGTTGGTATCAAGTTCAAAAAAAGCTGTAAGACATTGGGAAAATGCGGTGGGACTTCAAACTCAAAGTTCGGATTTTATACAAATCAGTTTAGCTGGCAAAATCAAATCTTTTTTTGCTTTACTAAAATTGCTTTTCAATTTTAAAAACATTTCAACTAAGTTTTTTAAGGATTATCATACTTGGTTTCCGTTACTTAACGAATCTGTTAATAATTTTTCCGACAAAAAAGAATTGTGGAACAAATACACAATTTATACCGATAAGCTTTTTAAAAGATGGTATCTTACAATTATAAATGATTTTATTGCTTTTAAAAGTTTTGGCTTGTTGCAACAGCTCATAAAAAAATACGGAGTGAGCAACGACCCAAAATTTGTAAATAATTTATTGAGTGGACTGGGAAAGCCAGAGTCCGAAAAAGCAGTTTTGGAAACTTTGGATATGAAAGAAATAATTAAAAATAATAAAGATTTGAATGAAATTTTTTCGCTTCCTTCAAACTTAATTATTCACAAATTAGAAAAACATAACAAACCGTTTTTAAAAAGAATTTACAGTTATATTGAACAATACGGCGACAGAACTTTAGCCGAACTAAAACTTGAAAACCCGTCGTTGAGAGACGACCCTGAGATTTTTATAAAATTATTGCAAAGTAGCCGAGTATCAAAACTTACAAAAGAAAAATTTATCAATAACCAAAACCAAGTTAGAGCAGCAGCCAACGAACAGCTTAGTAAACACATGAAATTTTATAAGCCTCGAAGATATATTTTAAAATTTCTTCTTAAAACGACATCAAAAGGCTTGCAAAATAGAGAAAACATGCGATTTGCACGAGCAAGAGCCTACGGAGCAGTTAAGCGAATATTTAAAACAATTGGAAATATAATGCTTAAAGAAAACTTTATTGATGAAGTAAATGATGTGTTTTATTTAAGTCTTGATGAAGTTGAAAATTTCTGCACTCAAAAAACAAGCAATAATCTGAAAGAGAAAATTAAAGAAATAAAAAAGCAATACACGGATTTTAAAAATTTAAAATTACCCGATAGAATAATCTATGCAAACGACAAACTTCCGAGTTTTTATGGCGAAAATGATTTTAGAGACACAAGCTCAGATGAAAAGGAACTTTTTGGAACAGCTGTTTCAAAAGGTTGTTTTGAGGGAGAAGCCATTGTTATAGATGAACCAGATTGGAGTTTAGATGTGAAAAATAAAATAATAGTAACCCAAATGACCGACCCTGGCTGGGTATTTTTAATGCTTCAGGCATCTGGTTTAATTAGTGAAAAAGGTTCTTTATTATCGCACACGGCAATTATTGGGCGAGAGTTGGATATTCCAGTTGTTATTGGTGTGAACAATGCAAGCTCAAAAATAAAAACAGGAGATATTATTAAAATTAATGGCGATACCGGAAAAATTGAAATTAAAAAATAAAAGGAAAAATACGATAAGTCTGTTGTTTGTAATTAAGATATTCCGACTTGTAATGTTTTGTTAATAAACGCTCTTCAATTTTTATCCTATTTAACACAACCGTTAATGAGGCAGAAACAAATATGAGCAAACACAACATATTTGACATTATTAAAGCCAAACCGATATAATAAATAATTAAGCCCGTATAACTTGGGTGTCGTATATATTTGTAGATTCCTGATGTATGAAGTTTCTGATTTTTGATAATTGTAACTTTTACGTTAAATGCTTTGCCGAGACTAACAATAGCTATCCATCTTATTGTTATTCCGACAAAAAACAATACAAAACCCAATACGGGAATAAATTTATAATTTAGCTTAATTATATCTATTCTGAAAATATATATCAAAAAACCGATTATGATGGCTGCGATAATTAAGAACCTAAACAGCTTTATACTAGCAGAGTCCGACTCAAAAAGTATATTATTTTTATCAGCATTTTTATTAATATTTATAAATATACCCGATAATGAAATAATAAGCACAGATAACAATACAATAAAATCATAGCCAGAAAAAGAAATATTTAGAAACATATTATTGAGTTAAGTAAGTAGATTGACAATTTTAAATTTACGATTTACGATTGGTTTACACCTGTTAATAAGCATATTACAAAATAAAAAAGTGTTGTTTATATTTGTCTATCTACTTAGTTGAATAAATAAAAATGACACTTCAATGTTTTGTATAATCTTGTATATCAAACGTCCGCAAAATTATTCATTGTTCATTATTAATTAGCAGGGTTTGTTCATAAAAACTATTTTGCACAAAAACATTGATTTGCTAAACG
>JAOZQN010000590.1 GCA_029932195.1 Bacteroidales bacterium
TGAAATAAATAAAACATAGTTAATAACTTTTATGCCAATTTAGGTTGTATCTCTTTCTCTCTGTCGAAATAAATACGATTGTCATCGTTTTTTTCACGATATGCTTGTTGGAAGTTACCTGGAAGCGTAATAATTATAAGACCCATTTTACGTGGCAGGGATATAAAAAGGTATAAAGCAGATTTTGCTGATTTGTGGCTTATTGCAACTTTCCCAAGCAAAAAAATAGATATTGATATGTATCCTGCTGTAAAAGAATATCTTTTAACATTTTATGATAGAATAAAGCAAACAGGAGACAAAGATTCTCGTAAAAAAATAAATAATAAATGGTTTGAAACACAAGACAGTATCAGTTATTGGGAGGATTTTTTTAAACCTAAAATAGGATGGAAAAGAATTGGCTCAAAAATTCGTTTTAGTTATACAGAAAATAAAGAACTCTGTTTAGATAGCACAGTTATAGCAGTAGGAAATAAAATTAAATATCTAACAGCACTTTTTGGGTCTTTTTCTATTAATTTGTCTTTTGTCTTTCCATCAATAATAAATGCCTCATTATAACCTGTAAGAACACCTCTATAAATATTAATATCCCAGTCTTTTAGTGGAGTTCCAATGCGTTCAATTTTTTCTTTTATTTGCTGTTCTATTGGAGATAAAATTACCCAAGAGTTTTCAGAAATATCTTTTAGTATTGTAAATTCGGAATTTTTGAGTGTTGTTATTGTTCTTTTTGTTAAAGTTATTGCCTCTATTTTATGTTTTTCTGCAATGGCGTTCTTAACAAATAAAATATTTGTATCAACTGTTGCAGTTTCAAAAACATTTGCACCTAAATCAATTAATTTAACAGGTTTTTTTTCACTAAAAAATTTGCGTAAAGATTTTCCGTAGCCTGCACGCATCCATTTATTAGAAGTAATAAAAGATAAAACACCATTTTCTTTTAAATGATTAATTCCATCTTCGTAAAATAATGCGTATATGTCTCCCATGCGAGCAAAACTTTTAAAGTTTTGTTTTTCATATAGTTTAGCCAAATACCCTCCTTCTTTTTGTAACTGAATATACGGCGGATTTCCAATCACAATATCAAAACCACCATCATCAAAAACATCTTTAAAAAACAAATGCCAAAGAAAATAAGGTTTTTCGGCTAATAATTGTATCTCTTCTAATTTTTGTTTTGCTTTTTTAACATCAATAAGTTCTATTTTTAGTTTTTCTAAATCTTTTTTTGCTTTTGCTTTTAATTTTTCGGGGTTTCCTGCCTCGCTAATTCTACGGTTTAAACTTTTTTCTTTTCTATCAATATTAAACTCAATGTGTTCGTGTATAATATTTTCAATTTCCTTTTTTAATTGTTGCTTTTCGGTAGGTCTATTTTCGCTAAAATATTTTTTAATTAAAGTCTGTGTTTTTTCAGAAGATTCATTTTTTATAAAAGTCATATCCATTTGTGCATCAATAATATTGCCAAATAAATCTCTTGCGGGTTCATACACTTTTTCGCCAGTTGTTTTACCAATATTACTCAAATCAATACCTTCAAAACTTTCCAGTAGGCTGTTTCCTTGCATAATTTTATAATCTAAATTTGGGAGTGGGGTTGGTTCGTTTTCGTCCACAATTAGCGAGAGCCAAAACCGTAGTCGTGCAATATCCACTGCACCTTTTTCTATGTCCACACCATAAATAGAATTTTGTATAATATTCTTTTTTACTGTTCCAGGATTCCATTCTTTCATCTTCCATATTTCGCCCACTTCGTCGGGGCTTGCGTGGTATAGCACGTCCATACAACGGAAAATTTCGGTAAGCAATCCCATAGGAAAAGCTCCCGAACCAATTGCAGGGTCGCAAATTTTTATATCTCGCAGTGCAACAGCCAATTGCGTGGCGTATTTATTTAGCAAATCGGCAGCTGTTTTGTTTTTTACAAATGCTTCTAAATCGGCATAAATTTTAGTTGTTTCTGCCTCGTTCAAAGAATTAAAATCTAACTTTGTTTTAAGATATTGTATCAAACTTTCTTGCCCCATGTATTGCACAATTGGTTTTGGGGTGTAAAATGCTCCTTTGTCTTTATTGTCTTCCAACAGGTTTTCAAAAATATGCCCAAGCATTTCGGGGTCAATACCAATTTCGTGGTCGTTGGTATCGTTTTCATCAATAGTAAAATTATATTGCTTAAAAAATTCAAATAAATCGTCAAATAATTTCGGAGGAAAATCAATTTTATCGGTGTTTTTGTAATTCTCTTCAAACAAGCCTCCATTCAAATATGGTATTCTGGTTTTTGTAAGTTCAAAAATATCATTTTCTCTGTTAGGAGTGTTAAATGCTTGATAAAAAAGAGGATACAAATATTTTGAATAAAATATGTCTTTATTTGTGCAATTTTTATAATAATCGTGTGTGAAAAATAGTTCGCCACCTTCCCATTTTTTGTTTTCGGCAGGCACGCCCATCCACCCTTTTTTCTGCAAAAATTGAATGAAAATAAGTCGCCCAAGCAAAAGTTTAATAAAATTTCGTGTGTCTTTATCAATAGCATTAAACACCTCATTATAAGATTTATCTGACTCGCCTGTTTGTTTTTCTATCCATTTTCCTTTTTGTTTTACAAATCGTTTGCCTGTAATGTATTGCACAAAATTTTCGTAGTGTTCTTTGTATTTATTAAAGAACTCTTTATTAAGTCTTTCCACCGAAAAAGCTTCTTCAATATCTTTTAGTGTTGTCTCCGATTTTTTTTCGTGAACTTCCCAAAAGCGGTCTCTTGGAGTTCTGCAACTTTCGGTTTTGCCCATTACGTAGGTGTAGCGTTTTTTGTCGGTTTCTGTTGTTTCTACATCTCCTGTATCTTCGTTATATTCAGCCATTTTTGTAATAAAAGAAAATCTATAAGTGCCAGAACCTTGCTCAAAAATAGCTAAAACAGCATGGGCTTTTTCTTGGTCAATAAAATTTTCAACCGTTTTTCTAAGCTCAACTCTATTGCGTGGAATATTTACATTCTCACTCACTTTTGCATGAAATAGGGCTATATTTTTATTGTCGTGAGTTCTTATGCTTGCAATTTGTTGCAAACTTTCAATCTTATCACTATTCGCAATAATTTCTTGTGGCGATGCAATATAACTCACATTAGGAAAAACAAAACTGATAATTTCTTCCCAAGTTTCCGATTTGTATGCTTCGTGCAATTTATTTTGAAGTTCTGATTTATTCATTTTTTTGAGTTTTTAATTGTTTTAAATTTTACGGCTGTAATTGTTAAATTGCTTTATTGTTAAATTGTGTTTGCAGTATATTTATACCCTAGTTTTATACCCTAGTTTACACCGCCACTTACACCGCCACTTGTAAAATTTTGTATTTATCTTTACAGTTAGTATTTTACTTATAATAAAGATATTCCAAGCTAATTTAATCCGCCATTTACACCGCCACTTTATAATTTTTATACCCTAGTTTTATCCGCCATTTTATATTTATTATAATTTGCATTATTTTTGTAATTATTTGATAATAAAGGTTTTTACGTCATGTTTAATCCGCCATTTAATCCGCCATTTAATTCGTTTTTATCCCATAGTTTACACCGACATTTACATCGACATTTACACCGACATTTAAAATTTTTGTATTTTATTAAGTTTTCAATAATATACTTATAATTAACATATTAACTTGCTGAAAATTGAGTTTTACACCGACATTTATAGGGTGCAGTTTGATTTTGTGTTTTTATTATTTTTTAGATTTTAGATAAATT
>JAOZQN010000591.1 GCA_029932195.1 Bacteroidales bacterium
CCTCCCAAAGGGAGGGAGCTTTGCTTTCCCTTTGGGAAAGGTTAAAACGAAAAAAGAACTCCCTCCCTTTGGGAGGGTTGGGGTGGGCTTATCAATGGATTATTTACAGACTGAATTAATTTGTAGTAGTAAAACTAAACTCCTGTCCATAACTTGTTACTATTTCGTTTGTAACAAATGTATTAATATAATAAGTCGTATTTGGCAACAATCCTGTTGCTGATAATGTAAAACTTCCTAATTCATTTGTCTCTGCGTTTTTATAAGTTGCATTAAAAAAGTCATAAGAAGTTGTGCTCCAACAAATCCCTCTGTGAATTATTGTGCCACCACCATCACTTGTAACATTTCCACTACAATCAGCAGAGTTTGCCGTAATATTTACAGGAACATTTGTTGTTATGGTTGGTGCATCAATTTCTTGTGGTGTTGTAAATGTGATTTGTTCACTATAAATTGTATCTGTCGCAGTTCCAGCATAAGCTCGGATATAATAATCTGTTTCTGCTTGCAATCCAGTAATATTACTGGTGTAAACACCTGTATCTGGGTTCATTCCAAGATATGAAAGATAATCATTAATTGTTGGCATTGAAGTAGTTGCCCAACAATGTCCGTAAGAGAGTATTGTTTCTTCTCCTAAATCTGTAATATTTCCAGTTGCCACAGCATTTTTTTGAGTTATATTGGAAATCTCTCCAATAGTTACAGTTAGTACCTTTTCTAAATATGGGCTTAAAGAAAAATTAGCAGTTGTAGTTTCATCAGGCACTACATCAAAATCTGCTATTTTTGTTTCGTAGCCTTCTATTATGGCTGTTAAGGTATAAATACCTTTTGGCAAATCTGCAAAATTAAAACTACCAGACGCATCAGTAAGTGTGTTGTAATTTTCTGGAGTAATTGTAACAACTACATTTTCTAAAAATATACCTGTCTCAGTGTTTGTAATAACTCCTTCAATACTCCCATGTTGCTTGGTGCAGGAAAATATTGTTATTGAAAGTAAAACAAAGAATAATAAAAAGCTATTCGTTTTCATAAATTTCAAAAGTATAAAATTAGGTTTTTGATTGTCCATAATTTAGTATAATCTTGTTAATTGTAAGTTACACAAATCACAAAAAAGCAAAGTTATAATTTTTTTTGCAATACTAAAATTTTGAATTAATGAAATAATGAAAAATATTTGTAAATTATTTTTTTATAAATAGATTTGCGGTTTATCAAAACAATTAATTTATACTCAAGTGAATTAGGTTTTCGGATAAACTCGAAAGCGTCTGCAAGACCTGACGGCGTTTAAAATACTTAAAATCCTAAAAGCTAATTCACATCAGTATAACAAGCTAACAATTTTTATTAACTTTTAACTTTTATTTATGAAAAAGTATTTTTCAATTATCAATTTATTTTTTGTAGTAACTTTTTTATTTGCTACAATTGGTTGTAAAAACACAACAACAAAGAACAATAACAAAAAAAACGAAGCAGACACAATTATGGAAGAAGTCTCAATAAATCAGAAAGAGTTAGACAAATATATAAGCTGCGATTTGAAGGCAGACTTATCGCATTTGTCTGAAAACCAGAGAGAAATGTTGCCACTGCTTTTTGAAATAGCAGAAATAATGGACGATTTGCACTGGCAACTTGCCTGTGGCGAAAAACAAGACCTTTTGGGATCTATTGAAGACGATGCTACGAAGAAATTATTTATAATTAATTATGGTCCTTGGAACAGATTAGACGGGCTTAGTTCGTTTGTGGAGGGTGTTAATGAAAAGCCAAAAGGGGCTTATTTTTACCCAACAGACATGACAAAAGAAGAGTTTGAAAAATTTGCAGATAAAACAAAATCAGAACTTTATACAGTTATTAAAAGAGATGAAGAAGGAAAATTAATTTCAATTCCTTATCACGAAGAGTTTAAAGAAGAGTTACAAGCAGCAGCAGATTTATTACTGCAAGCATCGGAACTGGCAGACGATGCAGGATTTAAAAAATATCTAAAATTAAGAGCCAAAGCATTTATGAGTGGCGATTATTTTGAAAGCGACATGGCTTGGATGGATATGAAAGATAATGATATTGAGTTTGTTGTAGGACCAATTGAAAATTATGAAGACGCACTTTTTGGTTACAAAGCAGCATTTGAAGGATTTATTTTGATAAAAGATAAAACATGGAGCGATAGACTTGCAAAATATAGTGCATTACTTCCAAAACTTCAAACAATTCTTCCTGTTGATGACAAATACAAAAAAGAAACTCCAGGAGCAAACTCTGATTTAGGTGCTTACGATGCTATTTTTTATGCAGGAGATTGCAATGCGGGTAGCAAAACTATTGCAATAAATTTGCCTAACGACGAAAAAGTTCAACTTGCAAAAGGAAGCCGTCGCTTGCAACTGAAAAATTCTATGCGTGCAAAATTTGACAATATTTTATTGCCAATTTCTAATGTTTTAATAGCAGAAGACCAAAGAAAACATGTAACTTTTGATGCTTTTTTCTCTAACACAATGTTTCACGAAGTGGCTCATGGACTGGGAATTAAACAAACTATTACTGGTAAAGGCTCGTGCAGAAAATCGCTTACAGATCTTTATTCTACACTTGAAGAAGGCAAGGCCGATGTGCTTGGCTTGTGGCTTATTACAAATATTACCGAAATGGGCGAATTTGAAACCGAACTTATGGATAATTATGTAACTTTTATCACAAGTATTTTCCGTTCTATACGTTTTGGAACATCAAGTTCTCATGCGAAAGCAAATTTGATTAGATACAACTTTTTTATGCAAGAAGGAGCAATGGTAAGAAACGAGAATGGAACTTATACTGTTGATTTTGACAAAGTTAAATCAGCTTCTGATAAATTAGCAAACATAATTATTACTATTCAAGGAGACGGAGATTATGATGCAGCTGTAGAACTAAAAGCTAAATATCACATAATTACTCCCGATTTAGAAAATGACTTACAACGATTAGATGACGCAAATATTCCAGTAGATGTAACTTGGAATCAAGGACTTGATGTTTGTGGACTGTAAATTAAATTAATTGTAGAGACGTTGCATGCAACGTCTCTACATAAAAAAAACAAAAAATATGAAAAAAATAAATCTATTATTAATTGCTTTACTGTTGGTTGCAACAGTTTCGGCACAAAATAGAAAAGCCGAAAAAAAGTTAGTTGGCACTTGGACACTTGTGGAGATAGAATTAGAAAATGCAGATGAGTTGGCACAAACTATACTTGATTTGCAAGTTGGTATCTTGGAACAACAAATTATACAATTAGAGGATATACTTAAAGGCATTGAAGATGAAACAGAAAAAGAAACTTACATAGCACAATTAGAAGAATTAATAACGATGAACGAAGAATTTACACTAGAGAGTGTAAAAGAAGAATTTACAAAAGAGCTTGATAACTTAAAAGAAACTTATATACTTGTTTTTAATAAAGATAAGTCATCTAAAAGTCTGTTAGATAATAAAGAAGGAACATGGAAATTAAATAAAAAAGCAACAGAGCTTACCATCACTGAAGGAGAAAGTGATATTGTTTTTTCTATTACCGAACTAACCAAAAATAAATTAGATATGGTTTTTGAAGAAGAACAAGGAGAGATGAAAGTTATAATGAATATGGTTTTTACCAAAAATAAAAAATAAATTTAACAAATAAAATATGAAAAAAATAAATCTATTATTAACTGAAGTTTCTGACTTTCTAAATCGGTGATAATAAAATTGTTAGAA
>JAOZQN010000592.1 GCA_029932195.1 Bacteroidales bacterium
AATTGTCAATTTAATATTATTTTGGTAATTGCATTTATAACTGTTTTATTATAAGTGATTTATAATGTTTTTTTGATAATATATTAGTAAAATTAATTTTATAAATTATTGATAATCAGTGTAAAATGAAGGCAAAAACTTTAGTTATAAAATTAAGTTTTTACCAATTTTTAACCTTCGTCGAAATTAAAATTTACAGAGTTTACATACCTTATTTTAATCAGTTGTGTAGTAAGGTAATAAAGTGAAAAAAGGTTGGTTGTGCTGGTTGATGCTTAATTGTCCTATCGGACGAATTGAGGTCACAAGACCTTCGAGCGTCTGCAAGACCTCGAAGCGTCAATAAACTAAAAACCAATAAAAAATATTATGGAAAAAATAACTTACGGAAAATATTATCATATTTATAACAGAGGAACTAACAAACAAAATATTTTTGTTGATAATGCCGATTACAAAAAGTTTTTTAATTTGATGTCGGTATATATAGAACCCGTAGCAGATATTTACGCCTATGCAGCAATGAAAAATCATTTTCATATTGCAGTTCGCATAAAAGACGAAGATGAAATTGGATACTTAAATCCCAAATATGCAAAATCAGAAGACTTAAACAAAAAATGGAAAACCTACGAATTGTCAGATAAGACCTTCGAGCGTCTGCAAGACCTCGAAGCGTCAACCTTAAAAAAGCCAAAATCCGTTAAAATGTTACAGCATTTTTGTTCTGCTTATGCAAAATATTTTAACACAAAACACAAGCGAACAGGTGCATTACTGGAACATCCCTACAAACGAATTTTAGTTGATAACGAACAATATTTAAAACGAATAATTTTATATCTGCACAACAACCCAGTAAAACACGGCTTTTGTGAACACCCTATTGAATATTCGTGGACATCGTATTTGAGCTTGATTAGTATAAAGCCAACAAAATTAGTCCGAAAAAAAGTATTAGGGTATTTTAATTCACAAGCAGAATTTAAAACAAATCACAAGCCAGAAGACAATTTTGAAGATATAAAGTCTTTATTTTTAGAATAGATGACGCTCAATTGTCCTATCGGACGAATTGAGGTCGCAACAAGACCTTCGAGCGTCTGCAAGACCTCGAAGCGTCAATAAACTAAAAAACCAATATACAAAAATGAATTTAGATAAATTTACAATAAAATCTCAAGAGGCTGTGCATCAGGCTTTTTTGGTAGCGAAAAAAAATAATCAGCAAGCAGTAGAAAACGGGCATTTATTAAAATCAATATTGGAAAAAGGAGAAGATATAAGCTCTTTTTTATTGAAAAAAATGTCGGTAAATGTGGAGAGTTTTGAGAAGGTTTTGGATAGTATAATACTTTCATATCCAAAAGTTTATGGAGGAGAGGAGTATTTATCTTCAACTTTAAGTTCTACATTAAAAGACGCTATTTTAAAAGCTCAAAAAGATGGAGATGAATATGTTTCAATAGAATATTTATTTTATTCAATATTTTTGTCCAAAGGTGCAGTTTCATCTATGATGAAAGATAGTGGTATTTCTGAAAAAGCTCTAAAACAAGCAATTGCAGAGTTGCGGAAAGGTGAGAAAGTAAAAAGCAAATCAATGGAAGAAACTTATAACTCTTTGAATAAGTTTGCAATAAACTTAAATGAATTGGCAAATACAGGTAAACTTGACCCAGTAATTGGCAGAGACGAAGAAATACGTAGAATTTTACAAATTTTATCTCGCCGCACCAAAAATAACCCTGTAATGATAGGTGAACCAGGAGTTGGAAAAACAGCAATTGCTGAGGGAATTGCACACAGAATTGTGCGTGGAGATGTTCCCGAAAATCTGAAAACTAAAAAAGTTTTTTCACTTGATATGGGAGCATTAATTGCAGGAGCAAAATATAAAGGTGAATTTGAAGAACGCTTAAAGTCTGTGGTAAAAGAAGTTATAGCTTCTGATGGCGAAATAATTTTATTTATTGATGAAATACACACACTTGTGGGGGCAGGAAAAAGCGACGGAGCAATGGACGCTGCAAATATCTTAAAACCAGCACTTGCCAGAGGTCAATTGAAGGCAGTTGGGGCAACAACTCTCAACGAATATCAAAAATATTTTGAAAAAGATAAAGCCTTAGAGCGTCGTTTTCAGAAGGTTTTGATAGAAGAGCCAGATACAATGAGTGCAATATCTATTTTGCGAGGGCTAAAAGAACGATACGAAACTCACCATAAAGTTAGATACAAAGACGATGCTTTGATTGCTGCCGTAGAACTTTCGCAAAGGTATATTTCCGACCGTTTTTTACCCGACAAAGCTATTGATTTAATGGACGAAGCGGGTGCAAAGCTACGTCTGGAAATGAATTCAATCCCACAACCAATTGATGAAATTAATCGGAAAATAAGACAGTTAGAAATTGAAAAAGCTGCTATAAAAAGAGAAGGTAATACACATAAATCAAATAATATAAAAAAACAAATTGCAAATTATAACGAGGAAAAAAATAAATTGCAAGCAAAATGGGAGCTGGAAAAATCTACTATTTCTAAAATTCAAAAAAATAAAGAAGCCATAGAAAATTATAAGTTTGAGGCACAACAAGCAGAGCAAAATGCAGATTACGAAAAAGTTGCTAAAATAAGATATGGAAGTATCAAGAATGCTGAAAAAGAGATAATTGAACTTAAAGATGAATTGATAAAAATTCAATCGGATTTTTCTTTAATGAAAGAGGAAATAGACCAAAATGATATTGCAGAAATAGTTGCCAGTTGGACAGGTATTCCTATTAGTAAAATGGCTCAAACAGATAAGTTTAAGTTGTTAGAATTAGAAAATGAACTTGGCAAAAGGGTTGTTGGACAAAAAGAAGCAATAACAGCTATTGCTGATGCAATAAGACGTAGTCGTGCAGGATTAGGCGATGAAAATAAGCCAGTTGGCTCGTTTATTTTTCTTGGCACAACGGGAGTTGGAAAAACAGAACTTGCAAAAGCCCTCGCCGAATTTCTTTTTGACGACGAACATCAAATTACTCGCATAGATATGTCTGAGTATCAGGAACGTCATTCGGTCTCTCGCTTAATTGGAGCACCTCCAGGATATGTTGGTTACGATGAGGGCGGGCAACTAACTGAGTCTGTGAGACGTAAGCCTTATTCGGTGGTTTTGTTAGACGAAATAGAAAAAGCTCATAAAGATGTGCTAAATATTTTATTGCAAGTCCTTGATGATGGAAGACTTACCGATAACAAGGGTAGGGTAGTGGACTTCAAGAATACAATCATTATTATGACTTCAAATATTGGTTCTCAGTTAATTCACGAAAATCTAAGCAATTTATCTGACGAAAATAGAGAGGAGCTTTTGGAGAATACACAAAATATGGTATTTGAAGCTATAAAAAAATATATGCCACCAGAATTTATCAACAGAGTTGATGATATAATAATGTTTACGCCACTCATAAAAGACGAAATTAAACAAATTGTTAGACTTCAATTTAATCTTGTAAAAGAGTTAGTAAATAAAAAAGGAATAAAAATTTCTATTACAGAAGATGCTTTAAATTGGATTACCGAAAAAAGCTACAACCCACAATTTGGTGCAAGACCAATAAAAAGACAAATTCAGAAAAGTATTATTAATCAGCTTTCTAAAGATATTATTTCTGATAAAGTTTCGGTAGATAAAGAAATTATTGTGGATTTTAAAAATAATGAAATTATATTTAGAAACTAAATAAAATTTTATTTATATTTGTAAAATT
>JAOZQN010000074.1 GCA_029932195.1 Bacteroidales bacterium
TATTATAGCAAAGCCGAACCTCTTTATATTGAAGCAAAAACAATAATAGAAAAAGTTTTGGGCAAAGACCACACAGATTATGCCACAAATTGTAATAATCTTGCAGGCTTATACGAGAACCAAGGTTATTATAGCAAAGCCGAACCTCTTTATATTGAAGCAAAAACAATAATAGAAAAAGTTTTGGGCAAAGACCACACAGATTATGCCACAAGTTGTAATAATCTTGCAGTCTTATACGAGAACCAAGGCTATTATAGCAAAGCCGAACCTCTTTATATTGAAGCAAAAACAATAAGAGAAAAAGTTTTGGGCAAAGACCACCCAGATTATGCCCTGAGTTGTAATAATCTTGCAGTCTTATACAAAAACCAAGGTTATTATAGCAAAGCCGAACCACTTTATATTGAAGCAAAAATAATTAATGAAAGAGTTTTGGGTAAAGACCACCCATCTTATGCTACAAGTTGTAATAATCTTGCAGGCTTATACATGAGCCAGGGCTATTATAGTAAAGCAACTCCACTATATACTGAAGCAAACCAAAACCATGAAAAACAAGTTTTGCAATCTGGGACATATATGAGCGAAAAAGAACGAGAGCAGTTTTTGGAAAATAATATTTATTGGAAATACGATATTTATAATTCGTTTTACTTAACACATAATACAGAAAATCCGAGTTTGGTTGGTAATAGTTATAATAATGCTTTGCTAATGAAAGGCTTGCTTTTGCGGTCTGGTATTGCTATGCGGAAGGGAGTTTTGGAAAGTGGCAATCAGGAGCTTATAAATATTTACAATAGTTGGATGGCAAATGGTAATATGCTTATAAAACAAGAAACTCTACCAATCGCAGATAGATTTTTAGATGTAGATAGCTTACAGGAAGTTTGTAATAATTTAGAAAAACAACTCGTATCCTCAAACCTGTCAGGTTTTAAAAACCTGACAGGTTTAGAAACCAAATGGCAAGACGTGCAAAAATCCCTCGCCCCAAACGAAGTGGCTATTGAGTTTTTGTCATTTAATTTTCATGATGATAAGCGTTGGACAGATAGCACATATTATTACGCACTCGTTTTGCGTAAAGATTACGAACAGCCCAAAGCAGTCTTCTTGTTTGAGGAAAAAGAGATAGAAGAAGTTCTAAAAAAAGAAGATTATATTTATTCAGAAATGGAGCAAGTTTCAGATTTATATCAGCATTTTGATTCAAAAAGCAAAAGCGATAGCCTTTATAATCTAATATGGAAACCTATTGAGCCTTATTTATCTCCTAAAAACAATGTTTATATTTCGCCAACGGGCTTGTTGCTAAAAGTGCCTATCCATGCTTTGCCAGTAAACCAGTCAGATACTTTGCTAATGGACGTTTACAATATTAATTATCAAAGCACAACGGCAAATGTTGTTCGCAAAACAGAGTTTTATCAAAAAGATGTAAAAAATAGTATTTTGTTTGGTGGAATAAATTACACAGTGGATACTATTGCGTGGAAACAAACAGCAATGAAGTATCATAACAACACCGAAAATATAAGCAGAAACCTGACAGGTTTTCAAAACCTGTCAGGTTTGGATAGTTTAAGTAGAAGCGGAACAATGTTTTGGACATATCTAAAAGGCACACTAAAAGAAACTGATAACATAAAAGTAATTTTAGATAAACACAATATTTCTGCCGAATATTATACTCAAACAAACGCAACCGAAGAGGTTTTTAAATCTATGTCGGCAAAGTCTCCTTCTATTTTGCATATTGCAACCCACGGCTTTTATTTTCCCAACAAAGAAAAACAACTAAAAGACATGAATTATATTTCTGAACAAACAAATGTAAGTTATGTTCATTCAGACAATCCGCTATTGCGTTCTGGTTTGGTTCTTGCTGGAGCAAATCACACGTGGGCAAACGAGCCCGTGCAAGGCATAGAAGACGGCACATTATCAGCCTACGAAGTTTCTCACTTAGCTCTGTTTGACACAAAACTTGTTGTGCTATCTGCCTGCCAAACAGGACTTGGCGATATTGACGGCTCGGAAGGAGTATATGGTTTGCAACGTGGCTTTAAAATGTCGGGGGTAGATTTTATAATCTACTCACTCTGGTCGGTAGATGATTATGCAACACAATTATTTATGTCCACTTTTTACGAAAATCTATTTTCGGGAATGGAGGTAAAAGAGGCATTTAAAAAAACACAATATTTTTTAAGAGCAAAAAACGAAAATGTAGAATACTGGGCACCATTTGTTCTGATAAATTAATTTTTAACCAATTACTAAATAAAACAATATTATTTAGTGATTAACAAATTGTGTTGAGTAAAATATAAAAAAATGAAAAGCACCTACATAGAAAATAAAGACTTTAATAATCAAGATTATACAAAGAAGGAACTGGCAAGAGAATATGAATATTGCACTTTTTCTAATTGTATTTTTACAAATGCCGACTTATCCGAAATACAATTTATTGATTGCAAATTTGAGGACTGCGATTTGTCTATGGCAAAATTAGATAGTGCCGTCTTTAGAGATGTTAATTTCGTGAACTGCAAACTTTTAGGCTTGCGATTTGAAACCTGTAACAGCTTTCTAATTTCATTTAGTTTTGATAATTGTATTCTAAATTATGCTTCGTTTTACAAATTAAAAATAAAGAACACAAGCTTTAAAAACTGTAAACTTGAAGAAGTTGAATTTGTTGAATCAGACTTAACAGGTTCATTATTTGAAAATTGCGATTTTTATAGAGCCGTTTTTGAAAATACAAAATTAGAAAAAGCTGATTTTAGCACATCATTTAATTATTCTATTGACCCAGAAATAAATCAAATAAAAAAAGCAAAATTTTCAGATTCCGGGCTTGCTGGTCTTTTAGGAAAATATAATATTATAATAGAATAACAATCATGTCAAAAAAAGTTATAGCTCAAATACTAAAAATCTCATTTCACCCGATAATTGTTCCGCTTATTGCATTGCTTTTACTATTTAACAGCGATAATTATTTGAGTCTAACACCAAGTTCAATACAAATTAGATTATATATTGTTGTTCTTATAATTAATATTTTGCTTCCTATTGCAAGTTATTTTTTCATTTATCAATTTCTTACATTAAACAAGGAGGTTTTTAAAAAGTCTAAGAAAAGAATAATTTATGGAATTTTCATCTCTTCCAATATATTTGCCTATGCTTTATTTAACAAAATTGGAGCATCTTTTTCTAATCTAATTCCTCTAACCTTTCTCTCAGCTTCAATACTTGGAATTATTGTATTTTTAATTTCTTATAAAATAGATATTGACCTACAACTAACCAGTTTAGGTGCTATTACTGGATTTATTACTTTAATATCAATCATATTTCATACAGACCTTATTAATTATCTTTTAACGTTTCTTTTTCTTTCAGGAATTATAGGAAGTTTGTTGCTTTATTCTAAAAAAATAAACGAAATACAAATTTTTGCAGGTTTTGCAACTGGCTTTTTTACAACAATCCTCACTCTATTTTTATTAAGGCTGTTACTATAAAAAATCAGAAAAGTAGATTTACGATTTTAAATTTACGATTTACGATTGGTTTACACCTTATTTTCAATTAATTATAATAAAACTAATGTTAAAAAGACTTTTGTCTGATAACTTATTTAGAGTTAAGTAAAATTTAACCTGCATTATTCATAAAAACCGTTTTAACGGTTTTGAAATAAGTTTATGAATAATACAGGTTAAAACAGCCTAATTACAAAACAAATATCTTTTCTGTTTTTCTAAATCAAGAAAATCCCTAAATCAAAATAATCAAGGTTAAGAATTATGCTATATACTTTACACGAAATTGCTACCGCCCTAAAAACAAAAGTGGTTGGAAATAAAAATACAGAAATAACACAAATAACAACTGACAGTCGCACTTTTTCGCTTTCTGATAAAACTATCTTTTTTGCAATAAAAGGTAAAAACCACGATGGACATAATTACATAAAACAACTTTACAATAAAGGTGTTAGGAACTTTGTTGTCTGCAAAAGTCAATCGCAAAAGAGTCAAAGGGTGACTTTAAGTCACCCTTTGACTACCACTACTACCACTACCAGTAGTGAACTAAAAAATGCAAATTTTTTGATAGTTCAAAATACCATCATTGCCCTGCAATTATTTGCCAAATATCACAGAGAGAAGTTTAATATTCCTGTGGTTTCAATTACTGGTAGCAATGGAAAAACAATTATTAAAGATTGGATTTTTCAACTAATTGAAAATAAAACCATAGCAATTAAAAGCCCTAAAAGTTATAATTCTCAAATTGGTGTTCCACTTTCTGTTTTAATGCTTGATTATCAGCATAAAATAGCTGTTTTTGAAGCAGGAATTTCGCAAGTTGGTGAGATGGAAAAATTAGAGAAAATTATTTCTCCTCAAATAGGAATTTTCAGTAATATTGGAGATGCTCATCAGGAGAATTTTATAGATAAAAAGACTAAAATTAAGGAGAAATTAAAATTATTCCATAACTCTGAAACAATTATTTACTGTAAAGATTACAAAGAAATTGACAAAACAATAAAAAACTGTCCTAATTTAAGTAATAAAAAACTATTTTATTGGTCGCAAAAAGAAGAAGCTGATTTAAAAATAATAGAGATAGATAAAAAACAGGCACACACATATATACATGCTGTAAACGAAAGTAAAAAAATAACTATAAAAATACCGTTTACAGATAATGCTTCAGTAGAAAATGCAATAAATGTTTTGTCATTTATTATTGTTCAGTTTCCTGATAAAAACATTTCTGAATTTGATTTTTCCAAACTGCAACCCGTAAAAATGCGGTTGGAACAAAAAGCGGGAACCAACAACTGCACAATAATTAACGACAGCTACAATTGTGATTTTACCTCCCTAAAAATTGCTTTAGATTTTTTAAATCAACAAAATCAGCATAAAACAAAAACATTAATACTTTCTGATATAAAGGAAGTTGGAACTGACGACAAAAAATTATATTCCGAAATTGCAGATATTTTAAATAAAAATAAGATAAATAGAATTATAGGAATTGGCGAAAATATTTATAAAAATAAAAATCTTTTTTCTATTGATAAAAAATTCTATAAAAATACAAATAGTTTTTTATCAGATAAAACAATTCTTTTTAATAATGAAACTATTTTATTAAAAGGTGCAAGAAGTTTTAAATTTGAGAAAATAGCCAAACAATTACAAAAACAAAATCATATAACAGTTCTGGAAATAAATTTACAAGCAATAATAGACAATCTAAATTATTTTCGTTCTTATCTTAAAAAGACAACCAAAACGATGATTATGGTAAAAGCATTTTCCTATGGTAGTGGGACTTATGAACTTGCAAATATTTTACAACATCAACAAATAGATTATCTTGGCGTGGCATATATAGACGAAGGTATTGAACTCCGCAAAGCAGGAATTTCTATTCCAATTATGGTAATGAACCCCATAACAGATAATTTTAACCATTTTGCAAAATACAATCTTGAACCAGAAATTTACAGTTTTTCAATACTAAAAAAATATATAACAAAAAATAATGAGTCTAAGATTTTTGATATTCATATAAAATTAGATACAGGTATGAATCGGCTTGGCTTTTTGCCCGAACAGGTTAATGATTTAATTTTATTTATAAAAAAACATAAGAATATTAGAATAAAATCGGTATTTTCTCACCTTGTTGGCAGCCCCGAAGAAGAGCATGATGAATTTACGAAACAACAAATTTCACTTTTTGAAAGTATGTCATCTCGTATAATTGAGAGTTTTGACTATCCCGTAATGAGGCATATTTTAAATTCAGGTGGCGTTGAGCGATTCGCTAAATATCAATATGATATGGTTAGGCTTGGAATTGGTTTGTATGGAATTAGTGCGATAAGTCAGAATAATGTTAAAAATATTGCTACATTTAAAACTCGTATTTCACAAATTAAAAATGTAAGAAGTGGAGATACAATTGGTTATAGCAGAGTAGGAAAGGCAGAAAAAAACTCTAAAATAGGAATTGTTCCGGTAGGATATGCCGATGGTTTTAACCGACTTTTAAGCAATAAAAATGGTAAAGTTTTGGTAAATAATAAATATTTTGCCCCAATAATAGGAAATATCTGCATGGATACCTGCATGATTGACCTCACAAATATTCCTGCCAAAGAAAACGATGAAGTTATTTTAATAGGCGAAAAAATACCTGTTACAGAAATTGCCGAACTTACACAAACAATTCCTTATGAAGTATATACAAGCATTTCGCAACGAGTAAAAAGAATTTACATTTTGGAATGAATTTGTTTAGGGTGGAGGAGTTTAGGGATTTAGGGTGGATTCGAATATAGAAATATAACCTTTTTCTAATTTAAAGATTGAAAAATAATAAAAAGTAAAAACAGAGCAATAGAAAGCCCTGCAAGCCATTTATAAAATTTACGAAAATGAAATTCTTCTGATTTTCCTTTTAGATTTTTTCTTCCTAATTTTTGATGATAATCCGTATGACAATTAGGACAACGTTTTATAGTTTGGTCATTTTCGCCAAAATCTGATTTTGGTAAAATATGATGATTTTCTACCCAACCATATTTTTTGCATTTTTGACAATATTCTTTTTTCATTTTAATTTATATTATGATTTATCTGAATTTGAAAAGCATACATTTCTGGTTTTTCATTTATTTTTAAATATGGGGCATAATAAAATTTTGAAATATCTTTTATCTCTGGCAAATATTGGTTGAGTGCTTCTAAATCTGAATTTGTTTGAAAAAGAATTTTTATTTTTTCCGACATGTTTAAATCTTTTTTTTCGGCTTTGCCAGTTATTATAAAAGTTAAACTAATACTGTCTTCTACAAAACCATATTTTATTTCGGTCTTTTTGCCCAAAGATATATTATCAAAATAATTGGTAGCAAGTGTAGAGTCTTGTTGTAAAAGATTAAAAAATAAATTTGAAGATTCCATGGGATTGTTTTTTTATTGTAAAAAGAATAGTTGTTTTGCAAAGATATTATTTTTTATTTAAAAATTCAATTTTTTCATTTACAGACTGCAATAAATCATCAGATTTTTAGACTTTTTTGTAAATTCCTATCATTCCGTCTTGATTGATATGTAAATTGCTGAAAATTTTAAGTAAGTAGATGGACAAATAAAAACGATGTTTTTTTATTTTGTAATATGCTTATCGTCTGGCGAAAGCTAATTAAAAACTAAACACTTAAAACTAAGCACTTACATATAATGCAATTTTTGGTATAGAAAATGTAAATGTGCTACCTTTTCCAAGTTCGCTTTTTAGCCAAATTTTTCCACCGTGTTTTTTTGTAAAATCTCGGCAAAATATTAATCCTAAGCCTGTCCCTGTCTCGTCTTCTGTCCCTTGTAATAAATTATTACTGTCTATTTGAAATAGTTTTTCTTGTTTTTCTGGGGAAATTCCTATTCCGTTGTCCTTTATTGATATTTGAATATTCTTGTCGGTTTCGCTTGAAAAAATATTGATTTTACCTTTCCTTTGTGTATATTTTACGGCATTTGTAATCAAGTTTCGCAAAATGATAAAGAACATATTCTTATCGGCAAATATTTCTGTTTTTTCTGGTATTTTGTATGTAATTTCAATTTCTTTTTGCTCGGCAAAACTTTTAATCGTATAGATTACCTTTGTTGTCAAATATTGTAAATTAATCTTTTCAGGATTAAATACTATTGTTCCGTTGTGAAAATTTGCCCATTTTAGTAAATCATTAAGCAATTCATAAGTCGCTTTTGCTGTGCTATTTATGATAGATGCAATATTTTTGAATTTTGCTTTATCGAAAATATCAATATTATCATGCAAAATTTCGGAAAAACCTATCAAAACATTAAACGGACTTCTTAAATCGTGAGAAATTATAGAAAATAGTTTATCTTTTTCTGCATTAATTTGTTGTAATTCAAGATTTTGTTTTTTTATTTTTTGCTCATTTTCAATCTGAACCGTAATATCTGCAATTGTTCCTATTGAACGTTTGGGATTTCCTGTTTTATCATAAGTTGTTTTGCATCTTTGGTTTACATGTTTTATTTTTCCGTTTTGCAACTTCAAACGATGCACAATATTATAATCTGATTTATTTTTAACGGAATTTTTAAAACTCTCAAAAACATATTTTCTGTCGTTCGGGTGAATTTGTTCTGTAAATATCTCATAATTTGCAGAAGTTTTTTGTGGTTCTAATCCAAAAATCCTGTAAATTTCGTCAGACCATAAAAATTTGTTTGTTCTGTAATCCAATTCCCAGTGCCCAATATGTGCTGTTTTTTGAGCTTCTTTCAATCTCTTCTCACTAATTTTTAGTGCTTTTTCGGTTTCTTTTTGTTTTGTTATATCTGCTGTTGTGCCAAAAACAAAAAGTTGCCCGTTTTGGTTTTCGCTTATGCCTTCCGAACGCAACCAAGCAGTTTTTCCGTCTGCTTTTACTACCTCGTATTCAAAGTGTTCTGTTGTTCCGGGCGATAAGAAAACTTTTTTAAATATTGTTTGAATTTCTGGTAAATATTCCGATTTTACGTATTCAAAAAATTTATTCCAATCATTTTTTATTGTTTCTTTTGGAAGTCCCAATATTTCATCTACAACTGAAGAAATATAGGTTTCCTCAAATTCATATTTTTTATTAACTTTTGCTTTCCAAATTACGATTGTTATGTTTTCTGATATTTGTTTAAAATCTTCACTTATGTTTCTTTTGTTTTCAGTATTTATCATGCCTTTTTTGAGTTAAAATTTGAGATTAAAAAAAGCGTGGATCTGTAACTTATCCGAAATCAAGGTATCGCCAAACACCCACTATCACAAATAAGAACAGCCCACGCCATAGGCATGAGCATTCGTCTTATTTCTTATGATAGTAAAATTTTGGCGATTTTTGACTCCAAGAAAATAAACTAAACGCTTTTTATATTTTTATCTATTTTTTATTTTATCATAAATTTAGTTGTTGCTTGTTTACAAATTTTATCGTCCTATTTTAAATTGATACTTCCAACAAGTATTCTATTATTAATAAATTTTATTTTTACAAAGATACAAAATAATTTTAAAATACGAAAATAGAATGAGATGTTAGTTAAATTATTCCTTCTTTTAGGAATAGTTCTTTTACATCTTTGTAGAATAGCTCGTGGTTAAAATCTTTTTGTTTGGATAAGTATTTTTTGATGCCTGTAAGATATAGTTCGGCTATTATTTTGCGGGCTTCGGTTTTTGTGGCGGTGCAAAAAAACTGATAATTAGGAACATTTAAATACATATCAAAATTTCCTGCTTTCCAACGCCAGAACTTTTTATCGGGGCGAAATGAGTGAGTTTTAGGATTGATAGCCATAAAAATTAGTGCTATTTGTTTTATTTTGTTATTAAAATTAGATACTTTTATTTTTTTATCAAATATTAAGTCAAATTCATTACTAATATGTAATACATGTTTCTGTGTATTCATATCTACCATACTTGAAAAAACAATATCTTTTTTTAGGGAATTAATTGTTCTCATTATTAATTGTCATTTTTATTACCAATAGGTCTTATTAATTTTCGTGTTCTAATAACACATTCTGGCAATAGTGGATAATTATATATTTTTTTCTTTTCTTCAATTAGGCAATTAGTTTCAGTGCCTGTAAATTGTATTAAATATTGTAAATCATTAAAATCTAATAGATATTTACCATCGTAATAGTAAACCTGTCCGGGATAACGTTTCAATTCGCCAACACAAGTTTTTCCATACTTCCACACTTCACCAATGTTAAGCCAAATACTATCGTTTGCAATTTTAACACCTCTTTGCAATACTGGATAATAATCTGAATATATTGCAATTAGTGCGTATTGCTCACACTGTTCTTTTTTGTGAGTTCTTTTTTTTACTCGGCTTATTGCACTGTCTCGTTTGGTTTGACGGTAGGGAGCAAGTTGTGGGTCTTTGTTTGGGGCGGTTGTGGCATACCAAACTGCCACGCCGACTACAACTGCAAAGATAATAAAAATTAGAAAATAATTGGGTTTTGGCTGCAGATTTATTTCGGGATAATCTTTTTCTAATACTTCTGATTGATATTCTCTTTGGTATTTCATGCTTTGTGGAGTTGAATAAAAAAAGCGTGAAACTGTAACTTATTCGTAACAGAGGCACTGGTATACCCACAAGACAAATAAATACAGCCCACGCTAAAGCATGAGCTATAAATCCTTAATGTTCTTGTCTTGTTGAAAGTTACCAGTTTTCTGTTACAAGAGAAACTAAGATTTAGCTTTTTTTATATGTTTTTTAAATTATTTATTTTTCATAATGACCTTTACAGGAAGTAATAAAAACAACATCTTTTTGAATTTTATAAACAAGTCGATGTTCTTTGGTTATTCGGCGAGACCAATAACCTTTTTTTTCGTATTTTAATTGTTCGGGTTTGCCTGTTCCTTCAAAAGGTGTTCGTTGGATTTCTTTTATTAATTTTGATATTTTGTTGAAAAATTTGATATTTTTAACTGCCCATTTTGTATAGGGCACTCCTAAAAACTCAAAAATCAAGGCTTTCAAAATTATTAAAGTTTGAGTTTACTCCTGTAAATGAGTATTTTAATAATTTTGTATAACGCAGAGTTATGGGTTTTTAGGAGTGCCCTATAATCTTCATAGGCATCAGTTGTAAACGATACTCCCTTTTTCGTTTTGATGTGTTTTTTTTATATCATTAATATTTACTTCTTCGTTTGAAAGTAATTGTTTGTTTAGTTTATCAAAATCATCGGGAGAAAAATAAAACAATTCCGCACCATTTTCTACTTCAAGAATATTTTTTTCAAGTTTTTTATTTATTGTTTGTTCAAATTTTGGTTTGATTGTTATTTCAAGCTCTCCAAAATTTTCAATCATTTCGCTTAAAATAGAACGAAATTTAGATAAATCAAGTTGATTTATTGTATTTATGTGAATTGATGTTTGCATAATTTTGTTTAATTTATTTTTACAAAAATACAGCTTTTTATTTTAAATATCAAGTTTTTTATATCTTAATTTTACTAAGCCCTTTTTACAATATTGATATTAGCAAACCCTGTTTTAAATTGATACGAAAAAAAGGGTGTGTTTCTTATCTGGTCTATGGTGTTTATAAGAATACAGCTCACGCAAAAGCATGAGCTATAAATCATTAGTTTTCTTGGCTTGTTGAAAAGTTACCAGTTTTCTGTAGTAAGAAAATTAAAATTTAGCTTTTTTTATATGTTTATATTTTTAGAAATATATGATATTATTTTTCATAATGTCCTTTAAATGAAGATATATCTATTTCTTTTTTGTTTTCATAAATAGTATAAATACATCTGTCTTTATGATTAACTCGTCGGCTATAAACCTCTTGTTCAAAATATTTTAAACGTTCGGGTTTTCCTGTGCCCTCTCTTGGATGTTGCGAAATCTCTCTGACTAAATCAAAGCATTTTATATAAGATTTTCTATCGTTTTTACGAAAAAAAATTAAATCTTTCTCAGCTTTTTGTAATACTAATATTTTATAAGTCATAAAAAGCTTCGTTAATTAATTTACCTGTGTTTTTCCCGTCATTACGCAAGCTATGTCCTTCTACCAAGGCATTTAAAGATTCTTTATCTTTCAATAAATTTAATGTTTCTACTATACCCTCCCAGTATTCATAATCCATTAATATTACAGAACCGTTGTCGCTAACAATTAATGTTTCGTTCTGATTTTTTAAAGTATCGTTTACTATTTGCCGGAATTTTGTATTAGCCTTATTTAAAGTTATAGTTTGCATATTTTTTATTTTATAATTTCTACAAAGATACTATTTTAAATTTAAAAGTTCAAGTTTTTTATATTATAACATTTTTGTAGAGTAGTTCGTGTTTGAAGTCTTTTTGTATGGAAGGCTAGCCGAACACAAATAAGTAATGAGCCAAATAACTTTTAAGTTCGGCAGTATCTGATGTTTGTATTTTTATTATTAATAAATTTTTATTTCTACAAAGATACAAAAATAATTTTAAAATAAGAAAGGAAAATTTTACTAAGCCGTTTTTACAATGTTGATATTAACATATCCTGTTTTAAATTGATACGAAAAAAAGAATATGTTTTTTAGATTGTCTATTGGAGTGGGCGAAAATTCTTTTAATTGTTGTGGGAGGTCTTTTATTAGTTGTTGTTTGGTTTTGTTGTTTAAGTATTGTATATTTCTGGTATCTAAGTTGTAAGCCCACGTTTTTACTGCCTCGTTAATAGTGCCAGCACTGTGCTGCGAGATATATGTGCCTCCTCTAAATTCCATTATTAACCGTGTATAGATTCATGGGATTTTCCCTTTAAATAAATATAAATCACATTTTAATTTCTCATCATCGTAATTAATTTTATTTACACGAATAGTATAATAAGTTACGTTAAGACGAGTTAAGTATATGTAATAAGGTTCTTCGTTTTTTTCACAATTAAGAGAGATAGCATAATCATCTTTTACTTTTTGATAAGAAGTTTTTTTTGATTTTGCAAAAAGGTTATAACATTCTTTTTTTAATTTTTCACACGGATTATTATCTGTAATTTCAATATCTATACTTTTAGAAGCTAAGTGTTTATTTTTAGAAATATTAGTCCATAGCTTAAATTGACTAATATCTCCATTTTTAATACTTAAACAAAATGAATCTATAAGGGAACTGTATGTGTGTCCGTTAATCACTCCTAATTCTTTTTTAATAAGATTTTCATTTAGTGTTTTTTTATAGCTTCCACACAAACAAATTAAATCAATATTTATTTGATTTGTTTCAAAATCAAGAACCCAATAACAATTATTTTGTTTAAAAGAATTGCCTTTTGCATTTATATTGTATAATATCAAGTCTTGCTCTCCTTCTTTTTTTAAAACAATACATTTAGGCAATTCATAATAGTCTTCATTACCTTTTTTATTTATTATTATTGAAACAATAACACTATCCGTATCTGACTGATTAAATTTAACCTGCGAATAACTAATACTAAAGCTAAATAATAAAATTAATACTAATATAATTTTCATTTTTATTGATTTTTAGACTACTACTAATTATTTTTAACTACTTTTTATATAGAGAATGACATTCATTTCTTTTTTTGAGACTCCTTAATTTCTATTTTTTGTATTACAAATGGATTGTTATGAATAGATGAGACACCTGCTACATCTTTTTTTATTACCTTTACATTTAAACTTAAAGAAGCTAAATTATAAACAGTAAAAGTACTTGGTAAATAAGAAGTATGTGAACTGTAGTCTTTTAATAACTTTTGGTACCTAGAACCATATTCTACTTCATTGTCTTCTTGAACGAAACCAGTAACATTTAATATATTCTTTACTAATAAACGTTCAAAAACCACTCTTTTAGCTTCTTCTGGCACGTCGTATAATTCTAATATATTTTCATACTCTGTATTTTCGGGTATATTTTTAATAATTATAATTTTTTCTTTTTTAGAATAAATAAAAGCAGAATCTATAAATAAATTTTTGTCTTTGTAATTTAGAACAGTAATAGCACTTAACTCATCTGGTTTTATTAAATTAAAATAGTCTCTTATTTCATATACTTCAACAATGTTTTCTGAATTTATATTAACTGTCTCTAAAAAATCTTTAACAAATGTAGTATCTGTTATTTTTGTATATTTTTTTTTAAATTCTTCAAAACTATTAATCTCTATTGTATTTTTGTTTGCAATACTATCTACATTTCCAGTATCTATTATGCCATGTCCATTTATTATTTCTGGAGAACAATTAGAACAAGGAGGAATATTATAATTATAATCTTTTAATTCTATAGCTTTATAATTTTTATTATAAGTTTTATACTTATTTATTATTAAGTCTAACGAGTCCTTAATATTATTTCCAAAAAACAATTCATAATTTTTTAATATTGGATATTTTTTGCTACTATTACTATTAATCAATTCATTGTAGTCTATTATCATATTATTTAAAGGTAAGGTTATAGGCTCTGTTCCCCATTCTTCTGTGCTTGGTGATACTGCAAACATTTTTTCAAAAAAAAGAATATTTTGGTATATAATAGCATAATCTTTTATTAAATATTCCTTATCGTCAAATATAGCAAGTGTTTCATTTGTTTTCTTTTGATATTTTTCTATCTTACTATCTCCTCCCAAGTATTTTATATCAAAATATCCAGACTTTAAATAAATATAATTCTTATTTATTATTTCTAAATTATTCTTATGATTATGATAAGAGTTATTCTCTAAAAAACAATTGTTCCATGTTTTAATATTATTTTTTATTCTTCTCAGTTCTAAAGCTTTTCCTGTAATATTATCAAATAATTTTTTATCTTGTTCATCAAAATATTCTATATCTTTTTTTATGTATTCTGATGTGCTTGTTCTTTCTTTTCCATAAATCTGACTATTATAAATAATTCTTGTAGTTTCATTAAACCTTTCTGGATCTTCTAAAATTACATGTGTTTTCTTTAATGAATTGTGAGCCTCATTAATATTGCCATATAATCTAAAGAGCATATAATTTATTAAATGTTCAAATATCTCAAATTGTTTACCCTCTATCTTTTTTAAATTATCCATAAAACCATCAGCCTCTATTACATTTATAACTTTTGTTTGGATTACATGTGCCAACTCTTCTCTACTATAACAACAATAATTAGTATAAACATACTTTAATGTGTCAAATGCTTTGTAATATTTTTGTGGTGCAGTAAGTTCATGCTGTGCAAACGAAAATAAACTTATGAATATAAAAATACCTAAAATAATTATTTTTTTCATATCTATTTTATTTTTCCTGTTATATTAAAAGTTCCACTTTCTTGAGTGGTAGATTTTTCCTTCATATACTCTTTATTGAAATAACAATAACCATCAAATACGTTATCACCTCCCTCTTTATTTAAGAAATGTAAACGATCGTATTTTATATCTGAATTATTAAACTCAATTTTATCAAAAATTAATTTTTCATTTTTAATTATTCCTTTGTATTTTATTACAACATTACCTTTATTCAAAAAACTACAATATATGCTGTCAGAATCTGGATAGTTATAATATTCTATTTTTATAGTATCATTTTTACTTGTAAGATACATACCATCTACCTTCTCTTTTTCAATAGGACTATCATCTTCTATTTTTGTCTTATTTTTTTTTTCAATATTTATTCTAATTTCATTTATTTTTATAACAGAATCTCCTTTTTCTTTAATCTCTCTTTTTTGGTCATATAATTTATTCCCGTTCTTATCATATACAATAATAGTGTAAAAATTCCTGTTTTCATTAACTACATTATCAAACACATAACGCCCCGAACTTTTAGTATACTCTATTCTATCCAATTCCTGTATACATACTTTAAAATTTCTATCAAGAACTATATTTCCATCTATATCATATATATGCCCCTCAATTGTTATTTTTTCAATTTTTTCTTTTTTATTGCCCCCTAACTGTCCAGTAGTAATTAACGCAACCAACACTAATCCAATAAATCCAATTATAGCAACAATAATTTTAGTTGAATTAGAGCCTTTTTTTTCTTCTTTTTCATCCATTTTTTTTTGATTTGAATTTATATTATTTTTTGTTCTTTCTTTTTTAACCACCCCATCTCTAATCTCCTTCAAAAGTTTTATATATTCTTTTTGCAGATTGTTGTTTTCGGCAATAAATTGAACAATCTCTTCGGGAGTTTTGTTTATGGTAACGTCTCTCCCTTGTAGGTTTTGGATAACAATATTATTGTCTCCTTCGGTTATTTTTATTTCGTTTGGCATAAAATAGTTGTTTTTTTATCAACCCTAAGTAGAACAGGTTTTGAAATTCTAAAGTTTTTAATAATATTATGCAAAAAAACGATTTTAGGATTAAGATGCTAAATTCTTCTATCAAACTTTTCCAAAGATAAAAATAATAAAAATAGCTACCAAATACTACATTTGACAAAAAGCATGACAATACGGCAATCTTGCGACAATTTGTCATTTTTGTGTCGTAGGTGGGCACTTTTGTGTCGTAGGTGG
>JAOZQN010000593.1 GCA_029932195.1 Bacteroidales bacterium
TGTGTATCAAAGACTAAAACAATAACTGGACGTTTGGTTTTTGTTAGTTTTATTGTTTCGTGAGCTGTCTGACAGTGTTTTAAATCTATGCAACAAAGTTGCATGATTTAAAACACTGTCAGACAGTTGGTAACCGCAATTAAAAATATAGATAGTTGCGTATTTTTCTATATTTGTAGTAGAAAATAACAAAACGACCACTTAACACTAGATTTTTTTTTGATTACTACATTAAAAATGTCCAATTTTACAAACCAACTTTTTGAGGTCTGTAATTAATAACTTTTACAAACAACTAACAAATTGGGCAAATGCAAATAATTCTTATTCACGTTCTCAATGCTCTGGTGCCCCAGTTGATATTCTTACTGCCTATGCAAGTCAAGATGTTCCCGAAAGTGAAGCTATGCTTTACGAACCAAGTTTTTCGTTAATTCCACTTTCTGCCGCCGTGCTTTCAGGAAAAAAAATTATCAGTTCCGAAACTTTTACCTGCACTTATGGTTTTCCGAACCGAGACTCGCTTGGCAATATTAATTACAGGCATCTAAAAGAAGAACAAACAGCTGATTTAAAACTTGTTGCAGATGCACTTTTTGCAAACGGAGTAAATCAAATTATCTGGCACGGAATGCCTTTAAATCCCGTAGGAGTTGATTCTATTTCTTTTTATGCAACTGTTCATGTAGGAACTGCAGGAAAATTATGGAACGAAATTGCTGATTTTAACAAATATATGGAAACAGTTAGTAAATATATGAGAATAGGTAAAACTTATTCAGAAATAGCAGTATATATTCCGCAGGAAGACGCTTGGACAGGACAAGAAATGGATACACCAAACCCAAAAATGCCTTGGGCATGGGGCGATTATGAAATGAGAAATACAGATATGCCAAGCGAACTTACTGGCTATCACCCATTATGGATAAACGAAAATTTTTTAAAAGATGCTAAATTTTCAAACGGTAAACTTATTATTGGTGATGCCGAATTTTCATTACTGTATATAGATGTTGAATTTATGGATTTTGAAGCTTTGAAAATAATTAGCCAACTTGCTGATAAAGGTTTAAAAATATGTATGAAAAGAAAACCTCGGCAAGCAGGTTATGTTAAAACTGCTGATTTTAATGCAACGATAAAACATATTTTTAGTCTTAATAATGTTAAAAGTAATTTTAATGAAATTTATATTAAAACTCCAATTATAAAAGGAAAAGAATTACCCGATTTTATTTGTAAAAAAGTTGAAAATGAATATTATATATTTTTCGCAAACCCCAAAGCTCAAAATTTAAGTTTGCCATTATCTTACGGTCAATCTTTATCCGAAAAAAATATAACAAAAGATATCGAAATAAATATTGATAATAAAAGTGAAAAATATCAACTCATTTTTAAACCATATCAATCAATATTACTTAAAATCGATAAAAATTATAATATCTCAGAAATAGATATAAACTACACTCCACAAACACCAAAACAATAAATATGAGTCCACTCCGACAAGCGTCTTTTTGCCAAACTCGGCGTTGGATACAAATTTCAAAATACTCATTTACAGTAAGTGCAATGAGACACAGAACTCACAAAAATAGCTTTTTTTTTAATTTTAAATCGCAAACTAGATGTTAATTAATTCAAGATTTTATCATAAGCAAAATCTTGAAATTCAGCTATAAACACAATTTTACCATACATAAAAATTGACATTCAATTTGCGATTGTTTTTCGAGAAATATGCCGTTTTTGTGAGTTCTGAGACATGCTCATTGTGTTTTTAAAATTTGTATCCGCCTTGATTTTGACAAAAATACACTTGTCGGAGCGGACTCAAATATTAACTTTTAAATCTAAAAAAATGAAAATTATAACAATTTTACTGATAATATTTTCCGTAATAAACTTAAATGCACAAACACAAGGAGCGGGAAATACTTTAAACTTTTTCGGAGGGAATAAAGTTGAAACTTCCATTGTTGATTTGTTAGGTAGTAGCAATGACTTTACAATTAGCACTTGGGTAAACCCAGGAAATACACAACAAAACTATGCAGATATTATAGACTGGTCTCACGCATTCCCGAATCAAGCAAATTTTGTCATTCAGCAAGAAGGAGCAACTACAATTTTTTTTTCTTGTGCATTCAGGACTAATACAGGAATATGGGAGGCTTCGCACGGAGTGCAATTAGTGGCAGGTGAGTGGCAACAACTTACATTTACAAAAAAAGGTTCTTCATTTTATTCATATTTAAACGGAATATTAATAAATACTAAAACTGTTCAAGTAGGAATGACGAAAAAAAACTTAAAATTAATTATAGCAGGAAATGGAGTTTCTACATTTTCTTCTCGGTATTTTAACGGAAAAATAGACGAAGTCTGCATTTGGGACAGAGCCTTAAGCCAAACAGAAATCCGCAAGAACATGAACAAAAAACTAACAGGCAACGAATCTGGACTTGTAGCATATTACCGAATGGACGAAGGAACTGGCACAACAGTAGAAGATAGCAGTCCGAACACAAACACAGGAATTTTGAAACCGTAAATATCCGACCGTAGAGACAAGGCATGCCTTGTCTCTACCCCACACAATTAATCAAAAACCAATTTCACAATGAAAAAACTACAAATAATTTTAATTTGCCTATTTGCATTATCGGCAATAAACACAAATGCACAAACACAAGGAGCGGGGAACGCTTTAAGTTTTGATGGGGTTAATAATTATGTCGAATTATCAAATACTGTTGGTAACACATCAAGCTACACCCGTGAATGTTGGGTTAAGTTTCAGGAGTTATCAGGTATTCGTGCTTTGGTTTCTAATTACTATTACAATGCAGCCTCAGTTTACGATGGTGTAGAGTGGCGTTTTGTTAATTCGTCAGGTTTACAAGTAGCACATCTTAATAATGGTGTTTGGGGGCTTGCCGAGCAACATGTTTATAACTGGACACCTACATTAAATGAATGGTATTATCTATCAGTAACTTATGATGGTAACGTCTCAAATATGTACATAAATGGTAATTTTATTTCATCAAAGAACCTGCCAAAACCCAGTTTCACTTTAAATACAGTTCTTAGAATAGGAAAAAGGCATCATTTTGGAATTTTTTTTAAAGGACAAATAGACGAAGTCCGAATATGGAACAGAGCCTTAACCCAAACAGAAATCCGCAACAACATGAATAAACAACTAACAGGAAACGAACCCGGACTTGTAGCATATTACAGAATGAACGAAGGAGCAGACGGAACTTGCCCCGGAGGAAAAGACGTTTGCGATAAATCTGGTAACGGAAATCATGGAACAAAACACTAAATATTAACTTCTTAAATAAAAAAAAATGAAAAAATTACAAATTATAACAATTTTACTAATAACATTTTCGGCAATAAACACAAATGCACAAACACAAGGAGCAGGATATGCTTTGGATTTTGATGGGAGTAATGATTATGTTGTGGCAAACAATGTAAGCTCTATTTTATCCTCATCAACTGAATTTACTATGTCTGTTTGGTGTTATCAATATGCTAAAACCGGAGGGCATGATAGAAAGATAATTTTAGCTTTTAATAATCCAGAAGGAACAGGCTCTAATAGTAACAGGTCATTAATACTTTATGATTATTCAAACAATAAATATGCCTATGGAGATGAACATACAACTTCGGTTCATGAATATACTAATAATACTTACGCAATAAATAAATGGCATTTTATAACCCTCACAATAGAT
>JAOZQN010000075.1 GCA_029932195.1 Bacteroidales bacterium
ATAATTTTCCTAATTTTTAGAGAAAATAAAAATCATCATGTAGAGTAATTTTTTTTATCTTTAAGTAAGTCATTTATCACATTTCTTGACGACCTTGTGTAACCACATATTATTATATGATTTTCTAATTTTAATTTCCCCATTTTTCCAGAAGTTATTGCTTTCATAACATTTCGTATTTTATTGACTATTATTGATATAAAGAAACCAAAAATAGCCATATTTGTTAGCAAAAGTATGGTAGCAAAAAACTTTCCTATTACCGTTTTAGGAACATCGTTTCCAAAACCAATGATTTTTATGGCGAACCAAATAGAGTTATTGTAGGTAGATAATTGGCTCTCTGGATGCTTGCTTTCTGCAATATAAAGGGCAAAAGAAATGAGCAAAATAAAAAAAATTGTAAAAGCAAAGAAGATAAAAAAAACTCTGCTCTCTTCCTTCATTCCTTTTAATATTATTGTTATTCGGTCTATTTCTTTGAAGGAACGAAACAAACGATACATCTTTAAGAACCTTAATAATCTTAAAAAACGGAGTGTTCTAAATATCCTGAAAAAACTTACTGCCGGAATAATCGCAAGAAAGTCAATTATTGTAGAAACTTTAAAAAACCATTTTATTTTTTGTTTTATAGCATAAACAAATCCATATATTTTAATGTCTTCTCTAAAATTTGAAACAACATAGAAACGAGCAATAAATTCAATAATGAAAAAACATAAGATTAATTTGTCTAAAATTTTAAGATATTTACTTAATCCGTCGTTTTTATGCTCAATAAAAATTAGAATAATTGAAGTAATAATTATGATAGCAAGAAAAATATCAAAGAAAAATTTCTGTCTATTATTTACGTCATCATTTTCTAATAAATTATATAATTTCTTTTT
Organism: Bacteroidales bacterium; assembly: GCA_029932195.1. Taxonomy (GTDB): domain Bacteria; phylum Bacteroidota; class Bacteroidia; order Bacteroidales; family JAOZQN01; genus JAOZQN01. Next base: position 894 of record JAOZQN010000075.1, read on the forward strand.
AATCATCTAATTATTAACATATAATGCTATTGCTAAAAGAAAGAGAGTTCCCCCCGGAACTCTCTTAAAACCAAAAATTAACCTTAAAACAAAAGATTGTTTTAACATAACAAAACTACGAAAAAAAAATATTTATTTCAAATTATTAACGTTAATTTGTTCTAATTATTATTATTATTATTGACAGTAAAAATTTAATTTTCTAATTATTAATTAATTACAGATGAAAATATTGGTTTTTATTTTTGCAAAAAAAATTATTTTGAAAAATAATATCCTATTTTTTAATAAAATAATAAATTATCTTAATTTTGAATTTTAATATAACTATTTATTTTACAATATAAACAATGTTGCTTATTTTGATTTATTTGATTATTTTTAAACCAATAAACCAATAAACAAAAAACCAATAAACCAACTAAATGAACTTACTCGAACTTACTGCCACCTCGCCAATAGACGGAAGATATAGGAACAAAACCAGTGAATTAGCAAATTATTTTTCGGAATTTGCTCTTATAAAATATCGTGTTCTAATTGAAGTAGAGTATTTTATAGCTCTGTGCGAATATCCTTTGCCTCAATTAAAAATGGTAGATAAAAAAAACTATCGTAGTTTGCGAACAATTTATCGTAAATTTGACTTGGAAGACGCTCAAAAGATAAAGGATATAGAAAGCATTACTAATCATGATGTTAAAGCTGTTGAGTATTTTATAAAAGAAAAATTTGACGAACTTGGTTTGAGTGAATTTAAAGAATTTATACATTTTGCTTTAACTTCGCAAGATATAAATAATACTGCCGTTCCATATTCTTTGCAACTTGCTATAAATGAGGTGTATTTGCCAATTATAGAACAACTTGTTCACAAACTTTTTGAAATATCGGCAGAGTGGGCAGATATTCCTATGCTTGCTCGCACACATGGGCAGCCTGCTTCCCCAACTCGCTTAGGCAAAGAAATTCAGGTGTTTATAGAGCGTTTGCAAAAGCAAATCGGAATGATGAGACTTATTCCTATTTCTGCAAAATTTGGCGGTGCAACTGGTAATTTTAATGCACACCATGTTGCATATCCCGAAATTGACTGGGAAGAGTTTGCCAATTCCTTTGTAAACCATGTGCTTAATTTAGAACGATGTCAAACTACAACTCAAATTGAACATTATGACAATATGTCGGCTCTTTTTGATAATTTAAAAAGAATTAATGTAATTTTAATTGACTTCAATAGAGATATTTGGACTTATGTTTCAATGAATTACTTTAAGCAAAAGATAAAAAAAGGCGAAGTTGGTTCGTCTGCTATGCCACACAAAGTAAATCCTATCGATTTTGAAAATGCCGAAGGAAATCTCGGTATTGCAAATGCTATTTTTGAGCATTTATCAGCAAAACTACCTATTTCTCGTCTGCAAAGAGACCTTACAGACTCCACGGTTACACGAAATATTGGTGTGCCACTTGCACATACTTTAATTTCTTTCAAATCAATGCTTAAAGGTTTGGATAAATTGATTGTAAACAAAAATGTGATTAGCAAGGATTTGGATAATAATTGGGCGGTAGTTGCCGAAGCAATTCAAACAATTTTACGCAGAGAGGCTTATCCAAACCCCTACGAAGCCCTAAAAGAACTCACAAGAACCAACAGCGAAATTACTCAGTCAAGTATTTCGGGTTTTATCAAAAAATTAGATGTTAGCGATAAAATAAAAGAAGAGTTATTGAAAATTACACCTTATAGTTATACAGGAATTTAATTTTTGTTATAAATTCTAACTTGATAGGTTGAAAATTAGTGCTTTTCGTGAAATTATTACTTAGTTGAAACGCTTTCGGGTTTTTCAAACGCCGAAAGGTTTTTGTAAGCACAATCTTCTGGCGTTTTTTAACCCAGAAGCGTTTAAATTAAAACTAAAGAAATTTATGACTTGTTTCAGTAGTTTACCCTTTATTGTGAGAGAATTACATCACCATTAGTTTGGAATACTTTTTTTATTATGCCTACGCCTTTTGCTATCCCAAAAATAATCGTTATAATACATTGATTTTTAATTAAATAACTTTAATGTGTTTAACGTAATCCTTCCTGAACTCACTTATTATATTTTTTTAACAACGAAAAAAAGTATAAATAAAAAAAAAAAATTAAATTTGCACTTTAATTTTTTACTCTCTTTTAGTATCTTAATCCTGAAATAGTTGTTTTTTTTTGCATAATATTATTCAAAACTTCATAATTTCAAAACTTTTCCAGCTTGTCTTGCTTAGGGTGTAAACTTAAAGTAAAAATAGTTTTTGGATTTTTGTTAAACGTCGGAAGGTCGTGCCACTTTGGTGTTTATGTAAAAATATTACTATAACTTTCTTTAAGGCGTAAGCAAAATTATTCATTGTTCATTATTCATTATTTATTCATTCTTTTTTTATGCGAAAAATATTTTTCATATTACTTACAAACATAATAATAACAGCAAGTTTTGCTCAAGTAGATTATTCTAATCCTAAAAAATACGAAATTGAAAAAATTAATATTTCAGGAGTCCGTTTTTTGAGTGAAGAGGCTTTAATCTTATTATCTGGCTTACATGTTGGACAAGAAATTACAATTCCTGGAGATGATATTTCCGAAGCTATACAGAAACTATGGGAACAAAATCTATTTTCCGATGTTAAAATTTCATTTACCGAAAGTGGTGGAAATAAAATAATTTTAAATATTCTTCTACAAGAACAAGCCCGTTTAAACAAAGTTTATTTCTTGGGAATAAAAAAATCGCAAAAAACAGACCTTGAAGAAAAACTTAACTTAAAACCAGGGAGACAACTGACTGACAATATTTTAAATCAATCAGAAAATATAATACAAGCATTTTACGAAGAAAAAGGATTTCTTAATACAGTTGTTACTTATACAATAAAAGATGATACAACAATGCAAAATATGGTAAATCTATATATTGACATTGACAAGCAAAATAAAGTAAAAATAGACGAAATAATTATTAGAGGAAATACAGCTTTTTCGGATAATAAAATAAAAAGAAATTTAAAAGAAACTAAGCAAAAAAATACGTTTAGAATTTGGAAAACATCTAAATATATTAAAGATAATTTTAAAGAAGACCAAAAAACTCTTATTGCAAAATACAATAAAGCTGGGTATAGAGATGCCAGAATTGTAGAAGACTCTGTTTATATAACCGAAGATGGCTTGTTGAATATGTATATGAAAATCCATGAAGGTAATAAATATTACTATCGCTCAATTACTTGGGTGGGAAATACAAAATATACAACAGAACAGTTATCCACAATCTTAGACATAAAAGTTGGAGACGTTTACAATCAAGAACGATTAGACAACCGACTAATAATGGCAGAAGATGCAGTAGGAAATCTTTATCTTGATAATGGATATTTATTTTATCAATCAATACCACGAGAAGTGAAGATAGAAAACGACTCTGTGGATTTAGAAATAATTGTGATAGAAGGAAATCAGGCAAGAATAAATAGAATGACCTTGCAAGGAAACACAAGAACCAACGACCATGTGCCACGTAGAGAAATCCGAACTCTTCCTGGAGAGCTTTTTAGCAAAAGTGATATTATCCGTTCGGTTAGGGAGTTAGCACAGCTTGGAAATTTTGACCCCGAAAATCTTGTTCCAACACCTTTGCCAAATCAATCATCTGGAAATGTGGATATTGACTATGCCGTTATAGAAAAATCAAATGATATGTTTGAGCTTTCTGGAGGCTGGGGTATGATGGGCTTTATTGGTAGAGTAGGGGTGAGGTTCAATAATTTTTCCATGAGAAATATTGCCAAACCAAAATACTGGGCACCACTACCAATGGGAGATGGACAACAATTAAGTTTTTCTGCAAATATTGGAGCAAGTAGTTATCAATTATATAGTGTATCTTTTATGGAGCCTTGGCTTGGAGGAAAAAAGGCAAACTCACTTTCGGTTTCATTATATTACAACCTGATGTCTAACGGGATAACAGAAAGAACAGCACAATTTTATGGTGGAAATGCAGAACGACAAACAATGCAACTTTATGGAGCGTCCATAGGACTTGGCAGACGACTAAAAAAACCAGATGATTATTTTGTGCATTCAGCAGAACTCAGTTATCAAAGATATTATATAGATGGACTTACTAGCTACATCAGAGCAGAAAATGGGGCGTATAATATTTTCAGTTTTAATAATACAATTGCACGAAACTCTATTGACAATCCACTTTATTCTCGTAGAGGTTCAAACCTTTCAGTAGGATTAAAAGTTACGCCACCTTATTCTTCCATTTTATCCTTATTTTCGGAAAGAGATTGGCAGCACATGCCAGAACACGAAAAATTTGAATGGGTAGAGCTTTATAAAATAACAGTTAAAGGAGATTGGTATTTTCAAATAGCTGGTGATCTGGTATTTAGAACTGCATTTGAATACGGAATACTTGGAAATTACAACAAAGATATAGGATATTCGCCGTTTGAAGCCTACGAACTTGGAGGAGACGGAATGGGGTATTATACTTTTGGAAAAGATTATGTTGGACTAAGAGGCTATGAAAATCAGTCGCTTACAGCAACTAGTGGAGCACATTTGTATAATAAATATACCGCAGAAATCCGTCATCCTGTTTTATTGAAAGATATTGCTACAATTTATGCACTTGGTTTCCTCGAAGCTGGAAATAGTTGGAATACTATGGACGAAATGAATCCGTTTGATATTAAACGCTCTGCTGGAGTTGGTGTCAGATTATTTTTACCAATGCTCGGACAACTCGGCGTAGATTTTGGGTGGGGTTTTGATAAACCAATAGGTGCAACAGAAATAAGCGGATTCCAATATCATTTTGTTTTTGGACAACAATTTTAAAAATAAATAATAACCAATAAACTGAAAAAATCATGAAAAAAAATTCTTTAATTATCTTAGGTATAGTATTTGTATTTTCGGTAGCCTTTTTGAGTCCAAACTCACAAAGCGATATAGCACATATAGATACTGAATATATTTTGGAGAAGATACCAGCTTATCAAGATGCACAGGCAGAGTTGGAGCAACTTGCAAAACAATATCAAGAAGAACTTGTTGCTAAAAAAGAAGAAATAGACGGATTGTGGTCTGTATATCAAAAAGAAGAGTATAACTGGGTGAAAGAAACCAAAAAGAAAAAAGAAGACGAAATTATCGCACTTGAACAAGAAGCAAGAGATTTACAAAAGAAATATTTTGGAAGTGAAGGAGAATTATCTCAAAAACGAGAAGAGTTAATTAAACCAATCCAAGATAATATTTATACTTATGTGGTAGAAATTGCAGAAGAAGGAAATTATGACTATATTTTTGATAAAATAACAGGCGAAATCCTTTACGCAAGAGAAAAAAATGACGAAAGTGATGCAGTTCTCAAAAAATTAGGATACTAGAAATAACTTACAGATTTATTCACCCTTTCACTTTAAGTGAAAGGGTGAATGTTTGTTGGTAACAGTAATAAAATAATAAATAACTAAATAACAATTAACTAAATTAACAAACAAAATGAAGAAACCAATTTTTTTAATCTTAGGAGTAATTCTTTTTCTTAGCACAACATCTGTAAACGCACAAAAAGCTTTTGCTTTTTTTGATATGGAGCAAATATTTGCCATTATGCCAGAAGCTACGCTTGCCGAAGCAAGATTTGAAGGAGAGCAAGAAGATATAATGAATCAATTTGAAGAAATGCAGGTAGAATTTAATAAATTATACCAAGAATTTAATGATAATCAAGGACTTCCTGAAAATCATGCTGATAAATGGTCAACTATTATAGCAGAAGACAAACAGTTAGAATTAATGGGAATTCAAGAAAGAATGCAACGTTTTCAAATGACTGCACAGCAATCTTTGCAAGAAATGCAAATAAAATTACTACAGCCAGTTTATGACAAAATAGACTCTGCCGTTGCTGTTGTAGTAAAAGATAAAGGTTATCCATTTGCTTTCGACAAAGGTGATGTGTTTTTTATTAACGAAGACAAATGTGATGATATAACTTCATTAATAAAGAAAGCACTCGGACTTATAGAATAAAACTTCTTCAGTAAACAGTTATCAGTGAACAGTTATCAGTTTGATACTTTATAGCAAAAATTGTTCATTGCTAACTGCTTTAACTGTTCATTGATAACTTATAACTGTGAAAATAGGCGTATTTGATTCTGGCTACGGTGGGCTTACTGTCCTCAAAGAATTTTTGGAAAAGCTTCCAGATTACGATTATATTTATCTTGGTGATAATGCCCGCACACCTTATGGAACTCGCTCTTTTGAAACAGTTTATACTTATACTTTACAAGCCGTCCATAAATTATTTGAGCTTGATTGCCAGCTCATAATTATTGCTTGCAACACTGCCTCTGCAAAAGCACTGCGAACTATTCAGCAAAACGACCTGCATAGAATTGCCCCAAACAGACGAGTTCTTGGAGTTATTAGACCAAGCACTGAGGCTATTGCCGATTTTACAAAATCTAATAATATTGGTATTCTTGGAACTGCTGGGACTATCAATTCTAAATCCTACCAGATAGAAATCAATAAATTACACCCTAAAATTAATGTTTACCAAGAAGCCTGTCCAATGTGGGTGCCAATTGTGGAAAACAACGAATACGAAGGAGAGGGTGCAAATTATTTTATCAAGAAAAATATTGATAATATTTTGAATAAAAATAAGGAAATTGATACAATAATTTTGGGTTGCACACATTATCCTCTGTTAATCAATAAAATAAAACAATATACTCCTGACAATATCAAATTAATATTGCAAGGCGAAATTGTAGCAAAAAGTCTTATTGATTATTTAAAAAGACACCCCGAAATAGAAACAAAACTTTCTAAAAATAGGAAGAGAGAGTTTTTTACCACAGAAACAACAGTCCTTTTTGATAAAAAAGCTAAACAATTCTTAAAAAATTGTAAAAAAATAGAAGCAAAACAAATCGTTTTTTAATGAACAATTAATAATGAATAATTGACTTTCGTCTAATAATATAAGTTGCATAGCAACATTATTCATTATTCATTATCAAATAACTTCTTCTCTACTTGTATCCAATTTTATTAAAATAAAAAGCAGTATTGTAAACGACCACAACGACGAGCCTCCATAACTAAAAAATGGTAGAGGAATGCCTATAACTGGCAGTAAGCCAAGCACCATACCAATATTTACAGCAAAATGAAAAAATAAAATAGAGACTACTGCATATCCATAAATCCGTGTGAATTTAGAACGTTGTCTTTCTGCGAGATATATTATTCTTAAAAGTAAAGAGAGGAAAAGTGCGATTATAAAAGTTGTTCCTATAAAGCCCCATTCTTCGCCTACGGTGCAGAAAATAAAATCGGTATCTTGCTCTGGCACAAAGTTATACTTTGTTTGTGTTCCGTTCAAAAATCCTTTTCCATAAATTTTCCCCGAACCAATTGCTATTTTAGACTGATTTACATTATAGCCAATTCCTTGTGGGTCGTCTTCTATGCCAAGCAAAACATTTATGCGAGTTTGGTGGTGATCCTGTAAAATATTATCGTAAATATAATTTACTGAATATGTGTAAAATAATGAGCCTACAAGAATCAGAAATATTACAAGTGTGTTGTAAAGTTTTTTCTTAAAAGTATAATAAAAATAATAAATAGAACTAATAGTGAATGCGACACCAATAAATAAAGCTGGTTTTAATTTAAAGAAGAAATAGTTTGGAAAGAATAAAATAGCAAGTATTCCAAGAAATATTGCCATAGCCAAAAATAATTCTTTATAATTTTTTCTTAAGAAATAAAAAGCAGTAAATGTAAGAACTATTAAACCTATAAATATGTAGAACATGTCTATTTTCAAGACAAGCACAAATAATATTACTGCCAAAACTCCAAGTAATAAAATTACACCTGTCATTCCTTCTCGGTAAAGCACTAAAACGAATGCGACATAGATAATTGCCGAACCTGCATCTGGTTGTAAAAGAATTAATAATGGAGGAATTAAAAGTATTGCTACAATTAAAAATATGTCATTGATATTTGTTAGCTTAAAATTTTGCTTGCTCATAAAACTTGCAAGTGCGAGGGCTGTTGTAAACTTGGTAAATTCAGAAGGTTGAACTTTGTAATTTCCTATTTCAAACCACGATTTTGCTCCGTGAGAGGCATCGCCAAAAATAAGAACGCCAATTAATGCCAAAATACTAAGTGAATAGATAATATAAGCAAGCATGGGATAAACCTTATTATCCACAGCAAATATCGGTATTATCAAAAATAAAGAAAGAATTATCCAAATCATTTGCTTTCCATATCTTTGAGTAGTATCAAAAATAACTTGATGCTCATCGTTGTAAACAGCTGCATAAATATTTATCCAGCCAAGAACAACAAGTGCTAAATAAATAATGATTGTTATCCAATCTATTCTTAACCAAAAGCTTGTATCTCTTTTTATTGCCAATTTATTGAGGGGATTATTTGGTTTACTGGTGTATTAATCAATATATTACAAACAAGTGCCAAGCTTGTAGGTAACTTCCTATGGAGGCGGTGGTTTTTCCTTATTACATAAAATTAATAGTAAAATATTAGTTTCAAGCCAACCATATCATCCGTGAAAAGCCATTTACTACCAAGAAAATGATAGGGCTATTTTTATTCTGTTGGATAAGGAGTTATTATTGCTTTAAATTCGCCATTTGTAAAACAAACCGTATCTGGTGAATTCGGATTTGGATTTTCTTCTTCTGGATTTCTGTAGAAGGTCAAATTAAATTTTCCTTCTATTTCACTGGTTTGTTCGTTCAATTTTGTTATTTCTAAAGTGTTTTCTGCACTTTCAAGTAAAAAGTATGTCTCATCTAATACATCACCATCATCTATTAAAGTATGATAACTTGTGCCATTAATACTAATTATATTATTTATGCTATCAGTATTATATTGTATTATATTTATTTTTCCTATTTGTATTGAAACTCTTGTGATATGAAAAGTTTCTCTTGTGTATCCTGCTTTATTAAATTTATAAAAACGAATATCAATTTCATTTTCAAAACCTAATCTACTTAGCTTAATAACTTCACATTCTCCATTCCATTTTTTATCGTTTTTTTTTGCTGTTATAGTTCCATCAAACATAACAGGTTCTTTTTTACAACCTGCCATTGCAAGAATTATAATTAAAATTAAATATTTTATTTTCATAATTTTATAAATTTAAAATCTACTGTTATTTTGTTAAATAACAGTAGATTTAGTTTTTATTCTGTTGGAGGAGGAGTTATTATTGCTTTAAATTCGCCATTTGTAAAACAAACCGTATCTGGTGAATTCGGATTTGGATTTTCTTCTTCTGGATTTCTGTAGAAGGTCAAATTAAATTTTCCTTCTATTTCGTTGGTCTGTTCGTCCAATTTTGTTATTTCCAAAATATTTTCTGCTGTTTCTAATAAATAATATGTATCATCAATTGCACATCCATCATCTGTTAAAGTATAATAACTTGCCCCATTAATACTTATTATGTTATTTATGCTGTCAGCTTTATATGGTATTACATTTATTTTTCCAATTTGCACGGAAACTCTTGTAACATGAAAATTTTCCCTTTCAAATCCTGCATTATTAAATCTGTATAAAGAAATATCAATTTCATTTTCAAATCCTAATCTGCTTAAATTGATTACATTACATTCTCCTTTCCATTTTTTATCGTTTTTTTTTGCTGTTACAGTTCCATCAAACATAACAGGTTCTTTTTTACAACCTGCCATTGCAAGAATTAAAATTAAAATTAAATATTTTATTTTCATAATTTTATAAATTTAAAACCTACTGTTATTTTGTTAAATAACAGTAGATTTAGTTATTGGTTTAATGATTAATTATAAGTTTATATGTTTTCTGATATTCATCAGTTGATATTTTAATAAAATATACTCCATTTTTGTATTTTTCTGTATTTATTGTTTTGGTATAATAGCTATCTGGAATTGCATTCTCTGTAAACTTTTCAATTATACTACCATCTATATTTACAATTGTTATTGTAACATTATCGTTGTTTGAAAAACATTGAATATTTACGGATGTTGTTGCTGGGTTGGGGTAAATATATGCTATTGCATTATTTTTTTCTATTGAAGGTTGTATATTATAATTATTTTGTTTATTATTAAATTTTAAAATTTCAGGAATGGTATCATTGAAAGTATTAGCAACATCGGTATTCTTTGGCAATGGCGGACTGCTTGGATCATCTTCATTAATAACGAAATGATAGTCAGTATCGTATTCTCCACTTGTTGCAAGTACAGTTAATTTTAAAGAGATACTACTATTACGTGGTAAACTCATTGTTAAACTTTGTGTGTTGTTTTCCAGAGGACGATAACCACCTTCTGAGCCATAAATTTTATACCACCACGAATAAGAAGATGCTGTTCCTCCTGTAACGTAAGAAGACCAAGTATATGTTCCGTTGTTATTTCCAATATCTGGGCCATTTATGGTTGCTGAAAAACCGTTACTTGTAGTATATGATCTAAAATTTTCGACAGCATAACTACTCTCTTTTATTGTACGAGCAACATTACACCATCCTGTTGTTCCAATATATTTACCGTTAAAATTTACCGAAGGGCTTGAAAAATATTGAATTCTTGTGTAATTTGTTTGCGGTGTTCCCATAAGAGTTCTCCAACGTTCTCTTTGCTATATTGATCCTGTTTTTATTTGCCATATTGATCCTGTTTTAAAATAATATCCGTGTGCATAACCTAAAGTAAAGTCACTTTGATGTCTACCACCAAATAAGTGCCCAACTTCGTGAGAAAAAGTTAGAACTGTTGTTGCATGGTCAGCTTCTACTATTGCATAAGCATTATCATTACTTGGTCCTATCATAGCAACTTTACCGTTAGCAACTGAATAATTACCATCTGTCAATAAAATAACTAAATCTGCTTTGTATTGATCTCTAAGATTCTGTGCAGAAGAATTATTTTTCAGAGAATTAACATCATCGGTAGGACTGCTTGTTTCCGTATAATCAAAATGTCTTATTTCTGCTATTTCAATATGTAATTGATCGTATGTTATATCGCTAAAACGGAAAGCAGTATTTACTTGATCTACCGCAAGAGTTGCTGTTTGATCTATATTAGTTACTGCATCTTCTGCATTGGAAGTATATAATATAAGTATTCTAACTAGTCCAGTATTTGATTTTGTATCTCGTTCGTTTGTATTTTCTTCTTCAACTTTATGTCCTTCTTCTTCTATTTTATGCCCTTCTTTTTCAATTTTATGTCCTTCTTCTTCATTATTACCGCATCTAAATTTTGATACATGTTTTGTGTTAATTTCTAAAAAAACATTATTATTGTCAAGTGTTTGAATTTCAAACTCTTCTTTTCCTAGTATTATATGCCCAAATACTTCTCCTTCTTGACAAAAAATTACTACATTTCCGTAATAATCAACAAAGTTGCCTTTCCAAATATATTCATTTTCCGAAAAATAATCAAATTCTTGAACTACAGCAGTATATTGTTCTTCTCTTCCTGGAATGTTTATTGACAATTCTCCATTTGTAGTGAAATCTTCTATCCTGCCAATATTTACAAATTCTATATTCTTACATACAGGATTTCCTGTTAGTTTCTGAAATCTATAGTTTTGTTTTTCTGTTAGTTCTATCGTTCTTTTATTAATAGGTGTAATAAACAAATTTTGGTTTTGAGCTAATAAATTAAATTGAAAACTCATTAATAGTATAACTATTACTATTTTCACAAAGAAGAATGATTTTAAATGTTTCATAATTATTAAAAAATTGGGTTAAAATTAATATTTGTTGATTTTTTATTAGTTTATTAAAATATAAAAGTTAGTTGTGCTTAAAAAGAATAATTTTTGATAATAATTAAAAAAGAGTGCAAAAGAGTTAATATTAATTTTAAATAACAATTTTTTTACACAATTTTTTTCTGTTTTTTTTAATTAGTCATATCAATAAATGATTAAACCAACACACCAATATTTTCTATTCATTCATTAAATTACCATCTAACATTCTTTTTTCCAACCATGGTCTTTTAATTGTGTCGGTCAGATATTTTTCTATCATAAGTGTAGATATTGGAGCTGCCCAAGTAGAGCCGTATCCTCCATTTTCTATATAAACAGCAATAGCTATTTTGGGATTGTTTCTTGGAGCAAACGCAACAAATGCTGAGTGGTCTATGCCATGTGGATTTTGTGCTGTTCCTGTTTTTCCACAGATTTTAATATCTGGCAAACCCAGTCCTCCTGCTGTTCCCATATCCAAAACCAGTTGCATTCCTTCAATAACAGGTTCAAAATGTTTTTGGTCTATATCTACATAATGTTTTTCTAAATAATTTTCATTTATATTCTCTTCTCCATCAATTTCTCTAACTGTGTGTGGAATAATATAATAGCCTCTATTTGCTATTGTAGCAACCATGTTTGCCATTTGAAATGGAGTAAACCCCAATTCACCCTGACCTATTGATAGTGAGATAATAGTAAATGGTCCCCATTTTCCTTTTCCGTAGTATTTATTAAAATAATCCGAAGGATATAAAATTCCGGCAAGTTCGTGTCCTAAATCGCTTTTTAGTTTTACTCCCAAACCAAAAGAATGCAAATGCTTTCGCCAATTTTGATATGCTGATTCTACTGTTTCATAATCTTTATCATATAATAACTTGGTGAAAACACCACAGTAATAAGCATTGCAAGAGCCTGATATAGAGCGAATAAACCCAACGCTTCCTCCATGATGACAATGAACAACATGTGTTCCTATACTAAAACCACCATTACAAGGTAATGCTGTTTCTACAGTAATAACTCCCTCTTGCAGTCCAATGAGGGCTTGCACAAGTTTAAAAGTAGAGCCTGGTGGATAGTAAGCCATTAATGCCCTGTTAAATAGTGGCTTAACGCTATCAAGAAGTAGTCCCCTGTAATTTTTGGAGCGATTACTTCCTGTTAGTAAATTAGGATTGTAGTAAGGAGAACTAACAAGTGCTAATATTTCTCCAGTTTTTGGTTCAATAGCTACAATACTACCTCTTTTATTTTTTAATAAAGCCTCTCCATATTTTTGAAGTTCGGCATCTATTGTAGTATAAATATTTTTTCCTACAACCGCAGCTGTATCATATTTGCCTGATTTATAACTCCCTTTTATTCTATTATGCACATCTACAAGAAAAATATTTAATCCTTTTTCTCCTCGCAATTCATTTTCATAAGCTTTTTCAATTCCGCTAATTCCTATATAGTCCCCAGACCTGTAATAAGATTTTTTTTCAATAATTTTTTGATTTACTTCTCCAACATATCCAAGTATATGAGCAGCAATTCCTTCTTTATAAATACGGCTCGAATGTGTTTGGATAAAAAAACCATGAAACTTGTATAATTTTTCTTGAAGCTCGGCGTATTGTAATGCCGAAATTTGCTTAAAAACCATTGAAGGTTTATATAATGAATATTTTCTTGCTTTTTCTAAATTATTTATTAATGTAATTTTATCTGCTCCAATTATTTTACATAGTTCTAAGGTATCAAATTCTTTAATCTGTTTTGGAATTACCATAAGGTCGTATTGTCCTTGATTATAGACCAATAGTTCTCCATTTCTGTCAAAAATAAGTCCACGTGCAGGATATTTTGTTACATATCTAAGCACATTATTTTCGGCAGATAACAGATACTTGGATTCCATCACCTGTAAATTAAACAAACGAATAACATATATTATCCCAATAAGAATAAAAATTCCTGCGATAACAAATCGCTTTTTTTTATTTATATCTGTTGTCATCTAATAAATTAGGGGTGAATGTTAAAAGTAAACTCTTTTAGTTGTGTTTTTTGGCTACCCACGTAAAGTTGAACAGCAATTGCACTCGTCAGGTGTTTTTCACCTGACGCTTTACAGGCGGTCAGGTGAAAAACACCTGACCGAGGCAATATGTTGAAAATTAGCTTTGTCTAACTTTACGTGGGTAGCCTGTTTTTTAATAAACTTGTTTTAGTAGTCTAAATAAAAAACAAATTTAATATTAAAAATTGGTTCGTAAAGATTATTTACAAACAAATTTCATTTTAAATAATCAAATTGCTTAAAATTAAATATTTAGTATCTGTTTTTATGAGAAAAGTGACCAGTTTTATGAAAAAAGAGATTGTTTTATTTTTGTTCTATTTAAAATATAAGGGCTATGGTTTAGTATTTTTGTGATATTAAAATTATTTACAAAAAAAAAAGATTAATTATAAATTGGAATTATCAAAAAAAAACGAGTAACTTTGTAAACCGAGTGGCTTACAATGATTCGCATGTTAGACAAAACGTAAAAATAACCTCATAAATATTGAGTCCACTCCAAAAAGATGCTTTTTGCAGTGAACTCAATAATTTTTCATAAAATGAAATGAGTGTGTAACATATTGGGGGAGTTTGGTTACAGGTTGCATGTTACAGGTTTCGCAATGCGATTATAAATTATGATTTATAATAATTATTTTTTGGATTTTTCATAAAAAAACAACCATTTTTCTTTCGCTTTGCGAAACTTGCAACCTGCAACTTGTAACACTCCCCCCAGTATGTTACACACTCAAATGAAATACTAAAATAAAGTTGTTTTTATTTTGAAGTTTTTTATTTTACATTTGTGGTTTTAATAGATTAATTATTTGGCTACCCACATAAAGTTGGATTTTTTCATTAAAAAGTTTCGCCTTTGCCAAAGTTTTTTTTACTTTGGCAAAGTTGTAACTCGCAGTATATTAGTGGTCGTCACAACTTTTACAAAGTGAAAAAACTTTGTAAAAGGTATTTTTTTGTTCAACTTTACGTGGGTAGCCAATTATTTTATAGTGTTACTCCTTAATTGTAAATGAGTATTTTAAAATTGAGGCTACTCCGACAAGCATCTTTTTGCCAAACTCGGCGTTGGATACAAATTTTAAAATCCTCATTTACAACAAGTGCAATGAGACATGCTCATTGTGGTTGTAAAATTGGTATTCGCCTTGATTTTGGCAAAAATACACTTGTCGGAGTGGACTCATAGTTAATTATATCGCAAAT
>JAOZQN010000076.1 GCA_029932195.1 Bacteroidales bacterium
ATTAATTTTATAAATTATTGATAATCAATATAAAATGAAGGCAAAAACTTTAGTTCTAAATACAACAAAATGAAAAATAAAATTGTAATTACACTGTTGTTAGTTGCAGTATGTATTTCTTGCATAAATGCACAAAATGCAGAATTTGATAGCCTTAAACTTGTAGATAAAAATTTTAAATTAAATGAAAACTATAAAACAGATACTTCGTATTTGCAAAATGCAAATTTATTAAGTTTTCAATATTTACAAACCAATCCTGATACTGTAATTGTAATATCTAAAGAAGTTATACTTCTGAGCAAGAATATAAATTATTATAAAGGTGTTGCTGTTGCATTACGACGTATTGGAATTGCTTACAAGTATATTAGTGAAATAGATAGCAGTTTGTTTTATTTAGAAAAATCTTATGAACAGTTTTCTATTATAGATAATCAAATGGGTATGTCTAAAATTAATTTTGATTTAGCAGCAATTTATAAAATACAAGGTAATTCGGAACTTGCTATTGAAAACTATGAAAAAGTATTGATATATTTTACTAAAATTAATAATAGTTTGTATATTGCTATAACTTTAAATAATATAGCTGTTGTGTATCAGATGCAAGGCAGATTGACCGAAGCTATACAATATTATTATAAAATATTAGAATTATTTGAAAAAAACAACAACAAGGCTGGACTTATATCTGCTTACAACAATATTGGAATTGTGCTTGAAATACAAAAAAAATATGATGAAGCTTTATTAAATTATGAAAAATCATTAGAAATAAGCACAGAGTTAAATCGTTTTTTTGAAATGACAAATACCATGTCGAACATTTCGAATATATATCTTCTTCAACAAAAATACAATAAAGCACTTTTGCAAATAAAACAAGCAGTTGAAATAAATATAAAATCAAATAACTCTATAGGTGAGGCTAATAATTATATGCAAATATGCGAACTATACTGCAAAACTGAAAATTATGATTCTGCAAAAGTTTATGTGGAAAAATCAAAAATATTAAATAAAGAATTAAGAGATAAGATACTTGAATATAAAATATTATACTATGGGGCAAATATTGATTATTCCGAAAACAAAATTGAAACAGCACTTGAAAAGGCATTAGATGCTCATAACTTGATTATAAAAGTTGGAGATGTTGAAAAACAAAGAGAAGTAAACCTTTTAATATGCAAACTTTATGAGACAAACAACAATTATGAAAAATCTTTATTTTATTATAAAAATTATAAACTATATTCAGATTCTATTACAAAAAACGACAACTTAAAGAAAACAGAACTTATACAAGCAGAATATGAATATTTACAAAAAGAAACCAATTTATTGCAAGAGAACGAAAAACATCTTCAAGAAATAACAAAACAAAGATATACTATTTTGATATTTGTTATTGCCTTGGTCGCTATTTTTATTATATTGTTGTTGATATACCGTAAAAAACAACAAAAGCAAAAAGACTATCTGTTGCTACAAAATAAAAATATTCAAATAAAAGAACAAAGTGAAGAAATAAAACAACAAGCAGAAGGTTTGATAACAACAAATGAAAAATTAGTAGAATTAGATAAATACAAACAATCGGTTACAAACATGATAGTTCATGACCTGAAAAATCCTCTTAGTTCTATTATCTATTTGTCTAAAAATGAGACTGTTATTTATTCTGCAAATCAAATGTATAATCTGGTAAACAACATGCTGGACGTTAGCAAATTTGAAGAAGCAAAAATGCAAATTGATAATATTTACATTAATTTACATGAGGTTGTTAGGTCTGCATTTAATCATACAAAATATGTTGTTTTGCAGAAAAACATTAAATTTGTGAACAACGTAAAATCAAATATCTTTGTTTTTACAGACAAAGATTTAGTGGAAAGAATATTAATTAATTTAATAAACAACGCATCAAAATTCTCTGATAATAATGGAAATATTACAATAAACAGCGAAATAGTTAAGAATAAAATACTTAAAATTAGTGTAACAGATACAGGTAGGGGCATTTCAGAAGACAACTTAGATAAAATATTTGATAGATTTTCGCATACAAGCGAAAAAAATGAATTTAGTTCAACTGGACTGGGCTTAACTTTTTGCAAAATGGCAATACATGCAATGAACGAAAAAATTGGTGTGGAAAGTAAAATAGACAAAGGTTCTGTTTTTTGGTTTACTTTACCTTTTGCAGAAAAATACGAAGAAATAGCAATACAAATAATTGAAGGAAAAGACTCTCCTTCTTTAAATAATGCAGAACTTGAAATATTAAAACCTTTTATAAAAAAAATTAGAGAATTTGAAATATTTGAAATAAGCCTTATAAAAGCGGAATTAAACAAATTACAACAACAAAACAATAGCAAAAATATAAAAGAATGGATTGTATTATTTGAAGATACCATTTATAATTCTAATATTTCTAAATATAATAACATGCTAACCTTAACCTGATTAATTCATGAACTTTCTATTACAATGTCAAAATGCACATCATTATTGACAATCCTCAATTTTTATTTTTTCTAAATAGCTCGCTATTTTTTCAAACATAAAACTTTGCGGTTGCCAATACTGACGCACTTTTTGACCTTTCATAACATTAATTGTGAGAACAATTACTTGTTCATGAATTAATCAGGTTAAATAACTTTTTTACTTCTTAAATTATGAATAAAAAAAACATTTTAATAGTTGATGACAACCCAGAAATAATTCAGATAATTACAAATATATTAAGTAGCAACCCTAACTATAATTTATATCAAACTACGGAGGTAGATTTTGCCGTTAGTATAGCAAATCAGAGAGATTTAGATTTAGTAATTTCTGATTGGGATATGCCCATTAAAAGTGGTCTTGATTTAATAACGAATTTTAAATCTATTGAAAAAACAAAAGACATACCTATTATTATTGTTACAGGAAAATTAATAAATTCCGAAGATTTAGAAATTGCTTTTGAAACAGGGGCTATTGATTATATGCGAAAACCATTAGATGAACTCGAATTAAATGCAAGAGTATCATCTATTCTTAAAATTAATGAGTATCAAAAAAATATTATTGAATCAAAAAATAAAGAACTAACTTTGCACGCAATGTATCTTGTTCAAGGTAAAGAAAAACAACAATACTATTTTAAGAAGCTTAAAAATATTGTGAAAAAATTAGAAGACAGCAAACAATCTGCTTTAAATTATATACAAGAATTTGTAAACGAAACATACGGTGATTTACAAAGAGATGGTTCTGAAAATTTTGAATTATATTTTAATCAACTAAATCCAGATTTTACAAAAAGATTAAGCGGTCAATTTCCAACTCTAACTCCTTCAGAAATTCGCTTGTGCATTTTTTTAAGAGCAAATATGGATACAAAAACAATTGCAGATATTATTCATATGACTGTGGACAGCGTTAAAACATCTCGTTCACGACTACGAAATAAGTTTAATTTAGAAAGAAAAATAAATCTTACAAATTTTATCTGCTCAATTTAGATAAAATTAATATTAATAAATAGAAAAAGGCTCTGATACTCAGAGACTTTTTTTTATAAACACTTTTTGTTTACTTCTAAATCTTGTAATATAATCAAGTTTATCGTTTTTTTGTTAAAAATAAAGAAATGAAAAATGAAAAATGAAAAAATAGATAAAGATCAAGTAAAAAAAACTATTGATACTATCAATAAAATAATTGAAAAAATTAAAAACCAGTCTAATACATGGAAAAAGATTAAGAAGGAATACGAAAATACTGATGATAAACAAAAAGATGAACTACTAACGTAAAGATTAAGGCAAATTAAAATTAATAATTAGCCAATTTAAGCGAAGTTATTTTTTTCTTTAACAATTCAAAAAATGTGAGAATATCGGGAATATTTGAACCTTTCTTGAAGCAGTTAAAGATTTTTTGCGAATAAAGCAAAAACCGAACAAGTTTAAATGGGTAATTATTTATTTTAATTTGCCTAAATAATTAGAATTAAAAGTAAGTGATTATTATGGGATCAACTCACGAAAAATGCTCCAAAATGATTTACCAGAGTAGTAATAGGTCTGGGGGAATACACCAGTCCACCTTATTTCAAATACATCTGTTAATTCTGCCAGAAGAAGCATAAGTCAGACACATTTTACAGGTGGTTGGGCAATAGAACAATTATGGCTATTTATTGTTGTTCCGTTAGCAACTGCATTACCTGTTGGAATTGTTTACAAACTAATAGCAAAAGATTTTAAAAAATGAAAAACTATGTAAAAAAAAATAGGGTTAAAAAAAATATTGATATTAATAAATTAGCCACAACATTAAATGTTAGTCCACAAATTATTAATGATATAGAAAATAATATATACATCCCTGATGCTATAGGTGCTTTAAAACTTGCTAAATTTTTACAAGTGAAAGTAGAAGATATATTTATTTTAGAAAAATCTGATTACAAAAAAGACCCACTATCCACCTAAAAGGGGATATAATTCATACAGCCAATTAAAAAAAATGACCAATAAAGAATTAATAAAAATAGATGAACGTAAATGTGTAAATTGTCATGCCTGCATAACTGCCTGCCCTGTAAAATTTTGCAATAACGGTAGTGGCAACGCTGTGCAAATAAATACAAATATGTGTATTGCTTGTGGAAACTGCATACCTGCCTGCACCCATAATGCAAGAACTTATACAGATGACTTCTCTGTTTTTATTAACGACATAATAGCTGGAGAAAATATTATCGTTATAGTTGCTCCGTCCACGGCAGCAAGCTTTCCTAATATGTATTTAAAATTAAATACAATGTTTAAAGAACTCGGTGTTGCTGCTATATTTGATGTTTCGTTTGGAGCTGAACTGACAGTAAAGTCTTATGTCGAGCATTTTAAAGAAAAAGAAAATACCATAACAATAGCACAACCATGCCCAGCAATTGTCAGCTATATTGAATTATATCAGCCCGAACTTATACCATATCTTGCACCGGCAGACAGTCCGGTTTTGCATACTATAAAGATGATTAAGGAATTTTATCCTAAATACAGAAATCATAAAATAGCTTTAATTTCGCCATGTATTGCCAAAAAACAAGAATTTGAAGAAACTGGATACGGTGATTATAATATAGCACATTCATCACTCGAAAAATTTATTGCTGAAAATAATGTTAATCTTAATCAATATAAAGAAACTGAATTTGATAATCCTGACAGTGAAAGAGCTGTTCTGTTTTCATCACCGGGCGGTCTGCTACGAACCGTAGAGCGATACTCTTCTGATATAGTTTACAAAACACGAAAAATTGAAGGGACAGATATTGTTTATAAATATTTAAAAACTTTGCCCGAAGCTATAAAAAAGAATAAAGCTCCAAAACTTATTGATTGTTTAAATTGTGAATACGGTTGCAATTCGGGACCCTTAACATTAAATGCCAATAAATCGCCGGACGAAACAGAATATATTATTAATGAACGAGCAAATGAATTAAAGGAAAAATATCTGAAAAAAAACAGTAATAACAAACAATTAACAAAAGAGAGTATTGAAAAAACAATAAATAAATATTGGAAAAAAGATTTATACAAACGCACATATACAAACAAGAATAAAAATGTAGCACTTTCACAACCAAGCAAAAAACAACAAGAAGCAATATATTATAGAATGCACAAATATACAGATGAAGACATTAAAAACTGTTCATCGTGCGGATATGGAAATTGTGAAGACATGGCATTTGCGATACACAACAAACTAAATAAACCCGAAAATTGTCATTTCTACTTAGAAAATCAAAATAAGACATCAAAAAAAGAACTTTGTAAAATAAACTTAGAATTAGACCAATGGGTTGCACAACGTACAAAACAACTTAACGAAACAGTTGAAGAGTTGCAACAAACAAACGAAGAGTTAACTGCATTAAATGAAAAAATAAACGAACAAAATAAAGAAATCATACAAAAAGAAAACCGAATGAAAAGCATGATTACAGGTATGGGAGAAGGTTTTGCTATAACTGATTTTAACGAAGAATTTATTTTCTCGAACAATAAAGCCTGTGAAATATTTAACGTTCCGAACGGTAAACTCAAAGGACGAAATTTAAAAGAATTTATAGATGATACCGAATGGAACAGAATAACAGAACAATCAAAAAAACGAAAAAAAAATATTAGCAGTAACTACGACCTAAAACTTAGATTTGAAGACAATACTATAAAATATCTAATTATATCTACATCACCGAATTATAATCTACAAGGGAAAATAACAGGAACAATAGCTACATTTATTGATATTACATCTCGCAGAAAGGAAAGAATAAAATTAAGAACAATTAATGAACAACTAAATAAATATTATACTGCAATACAACAAAGTCCAGCAGTAATAGTTTTTACTGACTTAAATGCAAATATTGAATACGTAAATCCTCAATTCACAAAACTTACAGGCTATACAAGCGAAGAGGCAATATCAAAAAATGTAAAAATACTCAGTTCTGGAAAAACATCAAAAAAAACATCTTCGGATATGTGGAAAACAATTTTGGCAGGCAAAGTATGGACAGGTGAGTTTATTAACAAAACAAAAACAGGCAAAGAATTTGTTGAAAAGGCTGTAATTTCTCCTATAAAAGACAACTCAGGTAAGATAATAAATTTTGTAGCATTAAAACAGGATATAACAAAACTCAAAGAAACAGAATTTGCTCTTATAAGCAGCGAAAAAAAATACAAAGCCGTATTAACAAATATGGATGATATTTTTTATCGCACAGATATTAATCAAAATCTTGTTTTAATTAGCCCGTCTGCATTAAGATACACAAATATTAAAACCGTAGCGGAAATGATAGGACAAAATGTTCCAGAAATATTTTATTATAATCCTAAAGACAGAATAAAATTACTTGAAGCTCTTAAAAATAACGAAGGTAGGGTTGTAAATTATGAAATATTAATAAAAAACAGAAAAAACGAGCCTGTTACTTTTGAAACAAATTCACACTTTATTTTTGATAATACTGGAAATATTACAGGAGTAGAAGGAATTTTAAGAGATGTAACAGAGCAAAAAACAGCAGAAAGACATTTGAAAATTCAAAAACAAAAAATAGAAACAGCACATAAAAACATAACAGACAGTATAAATTATGCAGAAACAATACAAAAGGCATTATTCTCCAAAAAAAGTTTAATTGATAATTATTTGAAAGAATACTTTATTTTAAATAAACCAAAAGAAAAAGTAAGTGGCGATTTTTATTACATTACAAAAATTGAAAATAACATCATTATAGCCATAGCTGACTGTACTGGACACGGAGTACCTGGCGGTTTTCTTACAATACTCGGAATAACATATATACATGAAATAATAAACAGAAAAGAAATAGATAATCCAGGTAAAGCACTGAATAGTTTACGTGAACGTTTCAAAAAAACATTCAGAACATTTGGTTCAGATAATAACAACGGGCTTGATATTGCTCTTTGTGCAATTGATACAGAAACAAATGTTTTGCAATATGCAGGAGCATACAATCCGCTCATAATTATAAGAAATAAAAAAAGAATTGAATACAAGGCAACACGAAATCCAATAGGATTTTATCCGAAAGAAGAAGATTTTAAAAACAATGAAATCCAGTTATATAAAGACGACAGGGTATATTTATATTCTGATGGTTTTCAAGACCAAATGGGTAATAAGACCAACAAAAAGTTCATGACAAAACAATTTAAAGAATTATTATTGAAAATTCATTATTTGCCGATGAAAATACAGGAGCGTAAATTAAATAATATTTTTGAGAAATGGAAAGGTAAAAAAGAACAAACAGATGATGTTTTAATTTTTGGTATGAAGTTTTAAAATGCTAATTTACAGAGGTAAACTTTAATCCTGACACTATTTACTTAAATATTGCACGAAACATAGCTATAAAAGATTTATTGTTTTGATTTACACCAAATTAGATATTGCATTTTCTATCAATCACTGTAGCTAAATTTTTATTATATTTTTGATTTTTATTAAATTATAAATTATTGATTATTAGATGTAAATTTTTAGAATTTTCATCTTTTTATTGAAGTCATTAATATTGCGGTTATTTGTTTTTTGTGCAGTATTTAATATTCTGATAAACAATTTATTAATACAAAAAAATGAATATTTCGTGCAACATTTAAGTATTTAGTGAAGAGTGTAAGTTTGATTTCTGAGTTCATCTAAATTATAGCTGGATTTGGTCTTCAAATATAGCAATAAATTGATTTTTAAATAATTACTAAATAGGATAACATTATTTAGGGAGTGCCAGTTTCTATAAAACTATTCAAAACGTTGTTTTATTGAGTATTGTGGTCGTTTATTTATTGATAAAAAAATTCGTCCTACATATTCGCCCACCATCCCTATTGCAATAAGCTGAATACCAGCAAATAAAGAGACAGAAACAATTAATGAGGCATAACCCATTGGAACTGTAGGTTCTGCAAATTTCATGATTATTCCAGCCATACCAATTAAAAATGCTATAATAGAAAAAAGAAAACCTAACAAGGTTGCAAAGCGTAGCGGTAGCACCGAAAAATTGGTAAACATATTGAGCCACAAAGATATTAATTTTACCAAAGTATATTGCGATTTTCCTTCTTGCCGTTCGGAGTGTGCAACTTTTATTTTACCAATATTATCGGTTGTTTGTAAAATTAATCCATCTATGTATGGAAATGGTAAATCGTATTCTATTATTTGTTTTACACAAAATTTACTTACCGATTTAAAGCTACTTAAATATAAATCTTTTGGCTTTTTTATCATTAAGTTTGCCATTTTATCATTAAATTTACTGCCAGTATTTCGGAAAAATGAATGCTTTTTTTTATCATAAAAAGTATAAATTACATCAAAATTGTTTTTCAACGAATATTTAATCAATTTAATAACCTCAGATACAGGGTTTTGGAAGTCATCGTCCATAATTATTGTGTAGTCTCCCGTAGAATTGTTTAAACCAGCCATAACGGCATTATGTTCGCCTACATTTTTGGCAAGCGAATAGAATTTAACAATTTTTGGATATTTTTTATGTAAATTAACACAACTTTCTGCCGAGTTATCTTTAGAACTATCGTTTACCAAAATTATTTCTAAATCAAAAATCGTAATATTTTCAATTAACTTAAAAACGAGTTTTTCAATCGTTTTTTCGCTATTGTAAACTGGTATGACTATAGAAATTTTTTGCATAACACATATTTTAATGAATAATGAACAATTAAGAATGAATAATTTTGTTTATGCCTGACAGTCAGTGTGATACAGAAAATAAAAGTGTCATTTTTTAGTATTTATCATTATTCATTGTTCATTATTCATTGTTCATTATTCATTATTCATTAAAAAATTAGTCTTCAAATTTATATTTCTTTTTACAGTTTCTCTCAAATAAAGCTGTTGCGTCTCTGTGATTTAATTTTGTGGCTTCGTATAAATCATTACAAATATTAAAAGCACCGTATTCAACATCTGAAAAACCTTTAGATATTGCTCTATTATAATAAGCATCGGCATTTTCTGGGTTAATTTCTATTGCTTTATCAAAATCGGAGATAGATTTTGGGTAGTCAATCATAATTCCGTAAGCAATTCCTCTTGCTACATAAATATCGTCGTCTTCCTTTATTTTCAATGCTTTATCATAGTCTTTGATAGCTGAGGTTATATCTTGTTTTTTCAGTCTAATTTTTCCTCGCTGATAAATTGCAATATAATTTGTTGAGTCTAACTCAACTGTTTTATTATAATCAGCAAATGCTTTATCTAAATCGCCCAAATTACGAAAACAATCTCCTCTGTTTGCATAATAATTCGAGTTTGTATTATCGTTGATTATCAATTTATTATAATCAACTAATGAAGCACTAAAATTTTGCATATCATATTTTAAATCGGCTCTATTTTCATATACCATTTTTTCGTCAAAATTCTCTAATTCTGCTGCCTTGTCTAAATCTGCCAATGCTTTTTCTAGTTCTCCAGATGCTCTATAAATCAGAGCTCTATTGTTATATGCCGACCAATTTTCTCCCCATATTTCTATTGCTTGATTGTAAAATTCTAATGCTTCTTCGTGTTTTCCTTCTTCGTATTTTTCATATCCACTACGCATTAATTCGTTAGATTTTTTTTCACTATCGGAACAAGAAGCAAAAAGGATAATTGCTAATAGAATTAAAAAGTTAAATTTTTTCATAATTAAGATAAGTAAGTAATTAATAATTAATAATGAACAATGAATAATTTTGCTGACGCTTGAAATACAGTGCTATCCAAAATATAGAAGTGCCGTTTTTATTTGTTCAGCTAAGTAAATGCTTAGTTTTAAGTATTTAGTTTTTAAT
Organism: Bacteroidales bacterium; assembly: GCA_029932195.1. GTDB lineage: Bacteria > Bacteroidota > Bacteroidia > Bacteroidales > JAOZQN01 > JAOZQN01. The sequence goes on from JAOZQN010000076.1 coordinate 10,452, forward strand.
TAGCTTTCGCTTGACAATAAGCATATTACAAAATAAAAAAACATCATTTTTATTTGTCCATCTACTTACTTAAATATAATGTTTAAAGTATAAAGTAATTTTCTGAAAATAAATATTTTGTAAATTTCAAAAATATGGAAAATGCTTATAAATGATGCTTATACTGGATTAGGTTTAAAATTTAACTTTCCAAATTAAGTATTCATTTAAAAAGCAGCTATATTTAAGTGCTTAAAAAACATATAGTTATGACTAAAACGCCACAAGGTTTTGCAAACGCTTGCGGGTTTAGTTACACATAAGAGTATTCAAAATTCCACCCTTCTTCAGTATACCTAACCCAGACAAGCTGGAAAAGTTTTGAAATTATGAAGTTTTGAATAATATTATGCCAAAAAAAACAACGATTTCAGGATTAAGAGACTAAATATTGTGAAATTATAGAACTAACTGCTTACTGCTAATTGCTAACTGTTTACTGTTAATTGCTAACTGTTTACTGTTAATTGCTAACTGCTAACTGTAAAGGCTTATCTTTTATGTTTCCATCTTTTGTGAGACCATAAATAATATTCTGGTTTTTCTATTATAGATTTTTCCAATCGTTTCATATATAATTTTGTAAGTTCTTCTTTTGGCAAATCTTTTGGCTTTTCGGATAGTAATTCTAAATATACTTTGTAGTGTCCTCGTTTTACTTTCTTTATATCAAAGAAAATAACAGGGAGGTCAAAAAACTTAGCATAAAATTCTATCCCATGAATGCAAGCTGTATCCTGATTTAAAAAATTTAACCAAACAGCTTTTTTTTTGTTTGGGGGACTTTGGTCGCCAAGCATAACGGCAGTAAGTGGTTTGTGCTTTTCAAAAGAGAAAATTCGTCGAGTAAATTTGATATTAACAAGCTCACTATTATGTTTAGCTCTGTTTTTTCTTAAGTAATTATCTATTAGTTTATTAGATAAAGGCTGGTATAAGATTTTGGATTTATGCTTTATTAACGATGGCAAAACTTGTGTTCCCCATTCCCAGTTTCCATAATGTCCGCTTGCAGTTATTGTATCTTTTCCTTGCTCATAAAAATTATTTATAAGTTCAGGATTTATAAGTTGATAGCGTTTTTGTAATTTATCTAAAGGAACAGAATATCCTTTTATGCTCTCAAAAATTAAGTCGGTAAGATGCGTGTAGAATTTGCGAGCAATTTTTTGCAACTCACTATTACTTTTATCAGGAAATGAGTTTTTTAAATTCATCATTACTACTTTTTTACGATACTTAATAATATAAAAAAGTAGAAATGAAAAAAAATCGGAGAGTAAATAAATATACCAAAAAGGACTTAGCCAAAAAATAAATATCAAGTAACGAAATAAATAATAGCTAATTTTTTGCATATTTTGGTTTTCATACTAAACCGTTATCAAAATGACGATTTAGAAAATGAATTATTTTTGTTTTGTTTTTATTCTCAAAATTCTTGCATAGCCTAAGCTATGGAATAATTTTTAGAACAAAAATAAAGCTAAAAGAAACTTTTTATATTCGTTGTCTTGATAGCGGTTTAGTATCAGATAACAAGTTTCAGGTTGCAAGTTTTATGTAACCTGAAACCTGTAACTTGAGAACTTGTATTATTTCTTTTGTTCTAAATCGGCAGCTTCTTTTACTAGTCCGTTTTTAGAAACTTTAAGTTTTGTATTTCCTTCTGTTTCAATAATAACAAAATCGTCTTTTACTTTTGTAATTTTTCCGTAAATTCCACCTATTGTTACAATTTTGTCTCCTTCTGAAAGCTCCGTCCTAAATTTTTTAAGATCTTTTTGCTTTTTCATTTGTGGACGTATCATGAAAAAATAGAATACTACAACGAGTAATCCCATCATTATTAACATAGAATATGGATTTCCAGATTCTCCACCAGCGGCTCCACCTGCTGGTCCGCCCATTAGTAAAATAAATAATAAGTTGTTCATTTAGTTATTGGTTTATTGGTTTATTTATTAGTAATTTTTAGTTTAGTCAAAGGAGGATTTTAAGTCCCCTTTTGACTGTTTTCAATACTTATGGTAAAACTACATTTGCTGTAATTAGTAGTTCGTAAGGTTCGGTATTTGAAAGTATTGTAATTGTTTTATGTTGTTTGCCAAGTTTTCCTGTGGTGTTAAAAGTTATTTTCATTTCTCCATTTTCTCCTGGAGCAATAGGTTTTTCTGTATATTCAGGAACAGTGCAACCACAGCTTGTTCTTGTATTTTCTATAATTAAATTTCCATCTCCAGTGTTTTTAAATTTAAAAGTATAACTAACTTTTTCTCCTTGAATTAATTTTCCGAAATCGTATTCTATTTTTTCAAATTCAAATTTTGGAACTCCATTGGGATTTACTGTTAAATTTTCTGTATCAGAAGTATTTGTAGAGTTCTGACAAGCTGAAAATATTACTAAAATAGAAATGAGTGAAATTAATATTTTTTTCATGTTTTATTTATATTTTATTATTAATAATCATAATCTGTTGTATTTGAGCTTCCAAAGTTTAACATAAATAGATACCATTCTAATGAAATTACTGCTACAACTCCCGATACATATTTATCATCATTCCAAAGAAAATTTCCAAAACCCACTCCTAATGATAGTTTTGCTGGCGACCAATAAACATCGCTAACTTTGTTATACCAATGAGGTTCATTAGCTTCATATCCATTTATTCCAAAACTTATTCCTGTCATGGTTACAATCGGAGTCATTTCTATGTTTGTAGGTGGAATAGTATTTGCTTTTTTATTTGTCCACATATTTTCAAACTCAGACATTCCTGTCCAGCCGAGAGACAAATACCACGAAATTCTATTTCCTAATTGAATTGTTACTTCTGGCATGTAACTGAATCCAATATAAGGAGCTTTTTCTACATCAACCCAGTATTCGTTATTTTGATCTGTTAGCCATAAGAAATAAGTAAATCCAGATGCTCCAATTCCTATATGAAACCAGTTTTTGTAATTAAGATTTGTTTTTAATAAAGAGTTATATTTCTTTGGGTATTTCGGATATTTTTTTTGAAATTGAAAATTTTGCGTACTAAGATAATTGGTTTGCAATAAATTAACCTGAGCTTCTAATTTTGTAATTACAATAAAAACAAAGATAAAAAGTAGTAGTTTTTTCATAATTTCATAAATTTTTAAAATTTGTATCCAAGATTTAGAGAATTAAAAGTATTTGCTTCTCCATTATAATAATGATTGTGAGCAAATTTCCAACCTAATAATATTTTTTCTGTAATATGTAAATCGTAAGCTATAATCATATTAAATCCCAAAGAATATTCTTCTCTATAATTGTAATTTGCAGGAGGTTCTGGATCTTGGGACGAATAAGGTATGCTCATAAAAAATACATTTGAATAAATAGCAGAGCCTCCAAGTCCTATTTTAAAATGGGTAAACCAATATTTTGTAATAGGCGTATAATAAAAATTTATATCATAATTAACATAATTATTCTTATTTATAGCCTAATAAGTTTTATCTTGTTTTCTTGAGCCATACGAAAAATTTAAAGCATTTTCCAGCGAAAAATTTCTAAGAAAAACACGATTATAAGAATTATAAAAAGTGTATCCGATAACATCGCCAGAACCAAAAAAAGCAGAACCACCTCCTATTCTAAAATTATTTTTTGTATCTGTTTGCGAAAAAGCAGAAATAGTAAAAAATAAAACGGCAATTAGTAAAAATATTTTTTTCATGTTTTATTTAAAATATTTGTTAGTTGATTAGGATTCTTTCTGTTATCTAAGAAACGAATAACAATAATTTCATTATCCGATTCAATTTTATAATACATTGATACTTGTTTTACTACAATACAACGTCTTATGTTTTTTCGGGCTTCTGTTTTTGGAAATATTTTTGGCATTTTAGAAATAAGATACAATTGTTTATTTACTGTATTTTCGAACTTTTTTGCAGATTTCTTACTCCAATTTGTTATTAAAAAGTCAATTATTCCAATAAAATCTTTTTTTGCAGTGTCTGTCCATTTTATTGTATATGCCATCACATATCTTTATATTGTTTTTCTACTTCTTGCATTACTTCTTGATGCGAAATTAGATTACCATTTTTTATGTCTTCTAATCCAATATCAATAGCTTGTTGTTCTGCTTCACTAATTGATTGCCACCAGTCTTTTTTCTTAATTAGTAGTTTCTCAATAGATTCTAACAAATCCAAATCATACAATTGTGTAATCATTGTAATAAGCTTAATTTTACGTTGTTCTATTATTAAATAATCTGTTTTGGACATAATTAAAAGTTTTAGCGTTTTTATTGAGTGTCAAGTTCAAGGCTTTTTTTTAATTTTAGAATTGAAGTTTACCTCTGTAAATGAGCATTTTAACGTTTTAAAAGTAATGATGCCGATAGGCACTTGGCACTCGTGAAAAACGCCTTTTTATTTTAGCCCTCTTCCTTCTTTTTTTATTTCGCCACTTTCTTCTAATTGCTGGACTATTTTATCTAAAACTCCATTTATAAAATTACCACTTTTTGGTGTGCTAAAAATTTTAGAGAGTTCAATATATTCGTTAAAAGTTACTCTTTTAGGAATTTCTGGAAATGTAATTAGTTCTGTTATAGCAATTTGTATTGTCAAAAGGTCAATAAAGGCAAGTCTGTCGTAATCCCAGTTTAGAGTATTTTCTTCTACTAATTTTTTATATTTTTCTTTATTAAGAATAGACATTCTCAATAGTTGTTTGGAAAAATCGGCATCAATATCATTTTTGAATTTTGACATAAATTTTGTAGTGCTATCATTACCAATTGTGAAATTTTTCAAACTTTTTGATACCATGTCAATAACATATTCTACGTTGTCGTTCCAGAACATGCTTTGCTCTTCTAAAACAGTGAAAAAATCTTCGTTATTGTAAATAATTGTATTTAAACAATATAAAACTATTTGTTTGTCTGCCAGATACGAATTGTCTTCGTTTTTCATATATTCTTGAAATCTTTCGGTATCAACAAGTGTATCGTATATTTTTTTTATTAATTCTGGATTGTTTACCCAACTTAATTTTGTTTCGTGTAAATAATTTTTGATATTCAAATTTTCTCTAAGTTGAGTTATCAATTTGTTGTTCACAAACTTAGAATTTGGATTCAGCTCTTCATCGGAGGGCATGTATTTCTTTTTTCCTTTTTCCTGTCGTCTGCGAGCATAATCATTTACGTCTATTAACAGAAGGAAAATATAAAAATACAGGTCGTAAAATCTCTTATAATTAAATGCAAGTTCTTTTTCTGCCATTGCCAAAGAGCTATTATTTAACTTGTAGTGAGCAAATAAGGTTTGCAAAACTTTTGTTCTAATTATTCTTCTATTTATCATATTCTAAAAAAGTAAAAAATTCAATTACGAAAAAACTTGGCAAAGATATACCTTTTTATTTTTATAAGAAAAAAAACTATATTTTTTTTTAAAAAAGTGAAGGTTTCTCTTTGGAGATGTTACATGTTGTAAGTTTTGCAAAGCAAGAGAGTAGAAACTCTTTTTATACAAAACGTAAAATACGAAAATACGAAAATACGAAAATACGAAAATACGAAAATACGAAAATACGAAAAT
>JAOZQN010000594.1 GCA_029932195.1 Bacteroidales bacterium
GCAGGCTATCGCATTTAAAAACAATCAGGCATACGAAACTGATTGCCAGATTGTTCGAGTATAGACACAAAAAAACCTTAGAGGTTTTCTCGGTCTCATAGTAATTTATTTTATTATTTTTTTGACCAAAAAAAGCGGTCAGTTTTAATTTTAGTTTTCGATGTAAAGATATAAAAATCAAAACAAAAGAACAAATTTTTTTTACTTTTTTTTTACTACGAGCTCAAAAACTTATTTTCAAGACATTTTTGGTTATTTCGGCAGTTGTTAGTGGTGCAGATAGTTGGACAGAAATAGAAACTTTTGGTAATAATCAGATTGAATGGTTAAGGAAATTTATGCCCTTTAAATCTGGTATTCCATCATATGACACACTTGGCAGGTTCTTTTCAGTGCTTGATTTTGAGGAGTTTAGTCTTTGTTTTTCAGAGTGGGTTACAACTTTGAGTAATCTAACTAATGGTGAAGTAGTAGCAATTGATGGAAAGCGACTTAGGGGTTCATCAAATAAATATTTTAATAAAAAAGCAATACACATGGTTTCTGCATTTGCCTCCCAAAATAGTTTATGTTTAGGACAAGTAGCCTTCTCTGAAAAAAGTAATGAAATAACAGCTATTCCTGCACTTTTAAATTTAGTGGCTGTAAAAGGATGCACGGTAACAATAGATGCAATGGGCTGTCAAACAAGCATTGCAAGTAAAATACGCAAAAAAAAAGCAGATTATATTCTTGCTGTTAAAAATAATCAAAAAGAACTTTTTCAACAAATAGAAAAAGTGTTTTCGATTACCGAAATCTCTTCTGAAAACACAGATATTCAAAGTGGACACGGAAGAGTCGAAACAAGAAAATGCAGTGTTATAGATAATTTGAATTTTTTGGACATAAGCAAAGAATGGAAAGATCTAAAAACAATAATAAGAATAAAATCAGAGCGTTATCTAAAATTAGAGAAAAAGACACAAAGACAAATAAGATTTTACATTAGCAATTTACCAGCAAATGCACAGTTAATAAATGAAAAAATAAGACATCATTGGTCTATTGAAAATAACCTACATTGGACATTAGATGTTACTTTTAAAGAAGATGGTTCACAAAGAAGAAAGGGTAATTCTGCAAAGAATTTCAATATTATTGCTAAAATAGGAATGGCATTAATAGAAAGAGAAAAATCTGTCAAAATTAGTAAAAAAAGAAAACGATTTACTGCTGCATTAGATTATAAATTTAGAGAAAAAATACTCAATATTTAAATGCGATTGCCCTGTATTATTCAAAGGAATAAATATCTTGATTAAAATTCATTACAACAAAATCTACTATTTTTGCTGCTAAGTTTGCTGTTAATTTATCTCTGTCTATAGACGGATTTAATTCGGCAATATCAAAAGATATTACTTTTTTTGTATCAAATAAAAACGACAGCATTTTGAATACAAAATAAGGGGTAAATCCTAATGGAGACGGTGCACTTACACCAGGTGCATAAGTCGAGGAAAAACCATCTAAATCTAAAGTAATGTATAAATAATCGTTATTGTTAATAATTGGTAAGAGTCTCTTTTTTAATGCTTCTAGTTCTGTTTTTGAAGATTCACAATCGTAGTTTATTGCATAATTTATTTGCTTATTTTCGGCAATTTTAAATAACTCTTTGGTATTAGATTGTTGCTGAATTCCGATAGCAAAATAATCCACAGTTTTATCTTCTTTTTTAAGTTCTGAAATAATTTGACTAAATGGTGTTCCGGAATTACTTTTTTTTTCTACTGGTCGCAAATCAAAATGAGCATCAAAATTTATAATTCCAATTTTTTTTTTTGAAGTTTTTTTAATAATATTCCAAATTCCCATAAAATGACCGAAAGACATATCGTGCCCGCCGCCTATTACAATAGGAAAAATATTTTGTTTAATTAAATCCGAAATTAAATAAGAGAGTTTCTCTTGGCAGGCTTCCATATCGTCATCAATACATACAATATCACCAATATCAACAACACGTTTCGATTCAAAATGAATAGGTAATTTTGCCAACCTTTCTCTTATTGCTTTCGCTCCTTCTTTTGCCCCTATTCTTCCGCTGTTTCGCCGAACACCTTCATCGCATACATACCCAAGTAAAGCAATATCAATATTTGGTTGAGCAATGTTTTGCTGATGCAAATTATCTGCATTTAATATTTCTATTTGTTGATGCCAATACTGATTTTCAATATCAGGGTTTGATTTTCTTCCTTCCCAGTAACTTTTTTCAATAGGTTTATATTCTGCATTTATTGTATTTTTCATGTCGGCTTTTGATAAGTTTTGAAATTAACTAATAGCAAGTATCCGCAAGTTTAATATATTAAAAAAGATTAATTAATAATTTATCTTCAACTAAGTTAGGAACAGTAATCTTTAAATTTGGCGAGCGTTTCATTTCTCGTTTTATCGCAAATATTGCTTCATTATTTCTTGCCCAACTGCGTCTTGCGAGACCATTATTTACGTCGTAAAACAACATTTTCTTTAAGCGAATGTCAGCTTCTTTTGTTCCGTCTAGCAACATACCGAATCCGCCATTTGTTACTTCGCCCCAGCCTACTCCTCCACCATTGTGAATTGACACCCAAGTTGCACCTCTAAAGCTGTCGCCTATAACATTTTGTATTGCCATGTCTGCCGTAAATTTACTTCCGTCATATATATTAGAAGTTTCTCTATACGGCGAATCTGTTCCGCTTACATCATGGTGGTCTCTGCCCAAAACTATATTGCCTATTTCGCCAGCTGCTATTGCATTATTGAAGGCTTCGGCAATTTTTGAACGACCTTCGGCATCGGCATATAAAATTCGGGCTTGCGAACCAACCACCATTTTATTTTTTTTTGCATTTTTTATCCATGTAATATTATCTTGCATTTGCAATTGTATTTCTTTGGGCGAATTTTCCATTATTTTTTGTAAAACATTCATTGCAATTTCGTCAGTTTTATCTAAATCTTCAGGTTTTCCAGAAGCACAAACCCAACGGAAGGGTCCAAATCCATAGTCAAAACACATTGGACCAAGAATATCTTGAACATAAGATTTATATTTAAAATCTATTCCGTTTTCTGCCATAACATTTGCTCCTGCACGAGATGATTCCAATAAAAAGGCATTGCCGTAATCAAAAAAATAAGTTCCTTTTGCTGTATGTTTATTTATGGAAGCTACTTGCCGGCGTAAACTTTCCTGCACTTTTTCTTTAAAAACATGAGGATCTTCACTAATAAGTCTATTCGATTCTTCATAAGAAATACCTGCGGGATAATATCCGCCCGTCCACGGAATGTGCAGTGATGTTTGGTCGGAACCGACATGAACAAAGATATTCTCTTCATCAAAACGCTCCCATACATCTACAATATTTCCTATAAATGCTATTGAAACAACTTCATTGTTTTGTTGTGCTTGTTTTACACGTTCAATTAAATCGTTTAAATTATCTATAAGAACATCAACCCAACCTTGTTCGTATCGTTTTTTTGCAGCATTAGGGTTTACTTCCGCAGCCACAGTAATGCAAGTAGCAATATTTCCGGCTTTTGGTTGTGCTCCGCTCATACCGCCTAAACCTGAAGTTAAAAAAATCTTTCCGTTCGGAGTTTCCTTTTTTGCTAATATTTTTCTGAAAGCATTCATTACCGTAATAGTCGTTCCGTGAACAATTCCTTGCGGACCTATATACATAAAAGAACCTGCTGT
>JAOZQN010000595.1 GCA_029932195.1 Bacteroidales bacterium
CATGCAAATGAAACACCCATTCAGGTGTTTTATTAGCTAATGCAACATAAAGAATTAGCAAACAAGGGTATAATTATAATAAATAAAAATTAAACAGATGAAAACAATCGTAAAAATAAAATTAGGAATAGTTATCATTGGAATGATTATATTTTCAAATCTAAGTGTTTTTTCTCAAACAAATATTTACACCAATGGAGGAACACTACGAGTTGCATGTTGGAGCAATACATCTGAAACATTGGATCAGGATTGTAATGTGAATTTAAATGGTGATTATGATGGAAATAACATGGATACAGTTGTAGCATCAGCTAATTTTATAATGGAAGGGGGATCAAACCCCGAATTATACATTAGTGTTGTTTGGAACGATTATCAGTATGTTGGTGCCACACATGAAATTAATCCTTTAACAGACGAAGGAATGTGGTATGTCTCAAAATATTGCACATACACTCAAAGTAGATATTATGGTTATTTTTGGGTAAGATATGGTTATGAACTTTTTTCTGCAAATTTCACAGTGACTAATAATGGAGATCGTATTGGTGATGCTGCAATAACAATTGACGGAGAAACAGAATACACAAACCCTTTTGGTCTTGCTACTTTTAATGATTTAGATAATGGATGGTATTTATATTCTATAACAGCTGATGGATATTTATCATATTCAAGTGCTTTTAATATTAATGGATCTGATAAAAGCATTCCTGTAGACCTTACACTTTCGTTTATAAATGAATCAAATACAGGGGTGGATATTTATCCTAATCCTGCCAGTGATCTAGTCATAATAAGAGGTTTAAGTGGTGAGTTTGAATATAAAATATTTGATTTAACAGGAAGGGTTATTTGTAAAGGTGTTTCTGAAAAAGAAATAGATATTAGTATGATCAATCAAGGGTTATATACAATAGAGTTAAGTCAAGATGAAATTAAACATTCGATAAAATTTGTTAAAGATTAATTTCTAATTTGAAATTTATAATTCCTATCAAAAATTGGGTAGTGTAACAAAGTGACAGATACTATACAGAGCTGATAATAAATGCTTTACAAAAGAGCATTTTTCATAATGTTGAGAATTTATCAAATATAAACATAACTAATATTCTGAATATTAGTAGAATAGATTTTATTATCCAGTTAAAAAAAACAATGTTTTATTTTTTTTAATTTGTATTCAGTTAGTTTTTAATATATTAGAGTAGCTACCAGTTTGAAACACTACCAAAATTTTGGTAGTGTAACAAACTGGTAGTTATTTTTGATGTTACTAAATTCCTACGGAATGTTAGTAAATCTTTTTACGATAAACACTTACTAACATCACGCAGGGATTTAGTAACGTGGTGCATAACTACCAATTTACAACACTACCAAAAATATAAAATTAATCGATAAAATCTATATTTTTATACCTAAAACAAGAATATCATCTAATTGATTTTGATTTCCTTTCCAGTTATTTAACTCATTTTCAAGGGCTTTATTTTGTTCTGTTAAAGTTTTTTCTTTGTTTGAAATTAATAAATTTCTAAAATTTTTCGCCATATATTTTTTATACTGCTCGCCTCCAAATTGGTCTTGATAACCATCTGTAAACATGTAGATTAAGTCATTTTTTTGCAACTGTATTTCTTGTGTAGAAAACGGTTTAATTTTTATGTAAACACCAATTGGCATTTTATCTGCTTTTATTATTCTTATTTGAGTTTCATTTAGAAATAGCATTGAATTGTAAGCACCTGAATATTGGGCTTTTAAACTCTTTTTTTCTATTTTGCAAATTGCAATATCCATTCCATCTTTTGAACCTTTGCTGTCGTATGATTGATTAAGTGAATGTATTATATTTTCTCTAAGTTTGTCTAAAATTTGCCCTGTTGTTGCGATATTTTTTCGGTTTACAATATCGTCCAAAAATGCGTGTCCGAGCATTGTCATAAATCCTCCAGGAACTCCATGCCCTGTGCTATCGGCTACGGCAATGGTTATATCTCTCTCATTTTCATTGAAATAGTAAAAATCTCCACCTACAATATCTCTTGGTTTGTTGAAAATAAAATAGTCGGTAAAATTATTTTTCAAAATATTTTCGGAAGGCAAAATAGCAGTTTGTATAAGTTTCGCATAATTAATACTTTGTGTTATATCTTCATTTTTCTTTCTTATAGTTTTAAATAATTCTACAAATTTTCGCTCACTTTCTTTACGTCCTGTAATATCTTCTTTTACAGCAATATAATTGGTTATTTTTCCTCTACTATCTTTTATAGGAGAAATTGTTGCTTGCTCCCAATATAATTCGCCGTTTTTCTTTTTATTTTTAAATGTTCCTTTCCAAACATTTCCAGAAGTTATTTTTTTCCAAAGTGTTTCATAAAATTCTTTTTTATGATGTCCAGATTTCAAAACTCTTGGATTTTCACCAAAAACTTCTTCTTTTGTATAACTTGTTAATTTAGAAAAAATTGGATTTGTATATTCAATATTTCCTTCGGTGTCTGTTATAACTATTACACTGTCGCTTTGGTCAACGGCAATAGTTAATTTTCGCATTTCTGCGTTCATTTTTTCTTGCTCCGAAATATCAATTATCAAACCTCTATATCCATATTTATTCAAATTTATTGATATTAATGCAGGGAATATAGTTCCGTCTTTTCGTTGTATTTCTACTTTTAAGTTTCTGAGTTCTTTTGTTTTACGAAGTAAAACGATGTCTCTTTTTATTTCAGAAAAACTTTTTTTAGTAAGTAAGTTTACGTAAACAATTCCTTTATTAATATCTTCTTGTGTATAAAGTGTGTTTTCAAAAAATCGGTTACTTACATAAATTAATTTGCCTTTGGTATCTGATTCAAAAACAATTTCGGGAATTAAAGTTGCTATATTTTTAAAGCGTTTTTCACTTACTTCTTTTTTTGTTTTTTGCTCTAATATTAATTTTTGTTGTTCTTTTAAATTTTCATTTATTGTAAGAATTTCTTCATTTTGTTGTTTTAACTCCTCCTCTGATGCTGCAAGTTGATTATTTGTATCTTGTAATTTTAGTTCGTTTTTAAGGTTTACATTTTGTAAAAATAAAATGCTTGATATTACAAAAAAGAGAAATAAAACTATCATTACCAAAAACATTGTATAATATTCTGGTTCAAAAGGTAGGTCTTTCATATAAATACCAAACATTGAATGCACCTTGTCGTATAAAACAAATGCAATTATTCCGGGAATAATAGCAAGTATTGTTTTTTTGAGTTCTCTGTATCCAAATAAAAGCACAGGAATTATCAGTGTGATAGTCAGTAACATACGAGGCGACAAATAGAGTATTAAATTATCTGTAACTCCCAAAGATTTTGCATAAGCTCCTCCAAATAAAAGAGAAATAGGTATAAATATTGAAATAATAAATTTACTTAAATCAGCCTTCTTAAGTTTTGTAAATAAGAATGTTAGCAAAATAACAACTAAATTTACAACATATAAATGCCCTACAATTGGGTTGTCCAATTTTTTGTAGCTCATTACAGAAATAAATACGAAAAAAATGAATACTAAAACAGAAACTCTGTTAATAACATTATATCTTTTTGCTCTTGAATTGACGTTTCTGCGTCTATTCCAATGGTTGATATTTTCTGCCAGATTTTTTTCAATTTCTTAATTTTAAAGGCACTACAGGATTTAGAGTGAGAGAAATCTGTATTTTGCTCACTGTCAGGCTTT
>JAOZQN010000077.1 GCA_029932195.1 Bacteroidales bacterium
AAAACGACTTTGTTTTTTTTTAATTATAGATTTACTTACAAACAGTAAGGATAATAGCTTTAAGAAATATAAAAAAAGAAAACTAAATATTTCACATTATCTCCCCTCAACTTTTTAAAGTGAGTAGACAAAAGGTGTGTCAGTATTGGCAACCGCAAAGTTTTATATTTGAAAAAACAGCGAGCTATTTAGAAAAAATAAAAATTTAGGATTGTCAATAAAGATGTGCGTTTTGGCACTGTAATGGAAAGGTTATGAATCAATCAGGTTAAGATAAAATCTCAATATTTTTAGCCTGCGGACCTCTTTGTCCTTCATTTATATCAAATTTTACTTTTTGTCCAGATTCAAGGCTAACAAAACGACCATTTTTAATTGGTAAATCAGAATAATTGACAAAAATATCACTTCCCGACTCGGTTTGCAAAAAACCAATTCCTTTGGTTGTATCAAACCATTTTACTTTTCCTATTATTGAATCTGTTTTAGTATATTTGTTTCTGTTGTAGGGCATAATATCTTAAATTTTGAAGTTATGAAGTTTTGAAAAATTTGTTACATGATTATGGTAATTTAAAATTTCAGAAATTTAAAACTTCGTAACTTATTGTTTTTCAAATTTATGTTTTTCGTATGCAAATTCAATTGTGCTTTTTAGGTTGTTTTTGTAAACAGGCTTTACAAGATATCCGTAGGTGTTGTTTGTTATTGCACGTTTTATCGTTTCTTCGTCCACATCGCTTGATATAAAGATTACAGGAATATCAAATTTGTCTTTAATTATTTTGGTTGTTTCTATTCCGTCAATTTCACCATTTATGTGGATGTCCATTAAAATAATATCTACTTTTTTTTCTTGGCACGACTTTACAGCCTCTTTTCCTGAGTTTACTACATCAACTAATTCGTAACCTAGCTCAGCAAGATACATTTCAAAAATTGTAGATAACATTTTGTCATCTTCTACGATTAAGATTTTTTTCATTATAAGTTTATACTAAAATTTGTTAAATTCTATTAAAAAAAAACAAATAAATTTTACTTTTGCTTTTTTTAGTTGTTATTTGTTATCTTTAATCAAAATAACATATAAGTAGTTATAATATAAATGACACTTTTGAATGGTCTATTTATTTTTAGATTATTATTATTGAAAAAGTTGTATTTTTTTTGTGAAATAAAATACAAAGTAGTCAAAGGGTGATTTTAAATCACCCTTTGACTAACACTTTAAGCACTTAAATCAAAATACTTAATCTTTTTATGAATTTAATTATAGACCAAGGAAATACTGCAGTAAAAATTTTTTTATTTCACAAAGATAAAATAATTGATTCAAAAAAAAGCAATTTAGAACAAAATTATAAAAATTTCAAGTTTTTTGTTAAAAAAATAAATATAGATAAAAAAGAAAACAATGTAATCTACTCATCTACAAGCAATTATAATGAAAAAATAATTAAACATTTAGAACTCCATTTTTCTAAATTTATTGTTTTTGATAGAAACACTAAAATACCTATAAAAAACTTATATAAAACTCCAGAAACACTTGGTTTTGATAGACTTGCAGGTATTATTGGAGCAAATTACTATTTTCCAAATCAAAATATTTTATCCATAGACCTTGGAACTGCAATAACTTACGATTTTATTAATAAAAATAATGAATATATTGGAGGAAATATTTCTCCGGGTATGAGTATGAGGTTCAAGGCATTGAACCATTTTACTGAAAAATTACCGCTTTTAGAAAAAACAGGTTTGGATAAAAAAATAGGACAAAATACAAACGAAGCAATTACGCTGGGAGTAGAGAAAGGAATTTTTTTTGAGATAAATAATTATATTACTGATTTTCAGGATAGTTACGAGGACGTGAAAATAATTTTAACAGGAGGAGACTGCTTTTTTTTTGAAAAAAGATTTAATAATATCATATTTGCAAAACCATATTTAGTCCCCGTTGGGCTTAATAGAATTTTAAATTACAATGTATAAAGACTTTAGAGTATTATTCTTAATTATTTTGGTGTTAGCATCAAATTTTGTTGTAGCACAAACTTTAACCAATTCGCCATATTCAAGATATGGAGTTGGCGACCTACAATTTCAAGGTTCTGGACGTAGTAGAGCTATGGGAAACACTGCTATTGGTAGCACTTCTGCCTTTCATATCAATAAAGTAAATCCTGCGTCGTATGGTTCGTTTCTCAAAAACACCTTTATTATGGAAGTTGCTGTAGAAAATAAAGTAACATATTTTGAAACAGGAAATGACTCCCAGTTTTCTAACTACTCAAACTTAAGCAAACTCGCTGCTGGATTTCAAATTTTCCCTGAATGGGGAACAAGTTTTGGTCTAATGCCCTATAGTGGAGTTGGTTACGAGGCAACATCTTACGACTCTTTATATGTGGACGACGAATATTCGGTCTTTAACAACACATACTTGGGCAAAGGTGGACTTAGCGAACTTTACTGGGGAAATTCGTTTACTTTTTTCAATAATTATTCGTTGGGATTAAATACTTCCTATATTTTTGGCTCGATGGATAAAAATTCTGTAGCCTCAATTAGCGAGTCTGGTTTTTTATCAAAAACTTATACTTATGATAGAACATTATTGAATGGCTTTAACTATAAGTTTGGCTTTCAGTATAATGACTCTATCAGAAGCAAAAAAGATACAACAAAAAATATGGTTTCATATACGCTTGGGCTAACTTTTGAGAACACCACAAAATTAAAAGCATACAACACCTTATTATTAATAAGAAAAACTCAATCTACTATTTTAAAAGCAGATACAATTGTAAATGACACTCTTACCAACGGGCATGTTATGCTCCCACGAAGTATTGGAGTTGGTGGTTCTGTTAAATTATACGAAAAATTTACAATTTCTGCCGATTATTATATTCAGAACTGGGAGGCAACCAGCTTTTTAGACCAGTCGCAGCCGTTGGTAAATAGTAGCTCGATTGGAGTGGGAATGGAATATTGCAACAATCCAATATCCACAATTTACGGAAAAAGAATACGTTACAGAGTTGGAGGCTATTATTCTAATACATATCTAAAATTAAACGATTATCAGATAAAAGATTATGGAGTAACTTTTGGCGGAGGTTTCCCCGTAAAGACTTCATTAATAAATGCGTCCTTCCAACTCGGAACACGTGGAGCTTTAGACCAAAATTTAATCAAAGAAAGTTATGTTTTATTTAATCTAAATTTCAGCCTCTATGATACTTGGTTTGTGAAGCGAAGATTTTTCTAATTAAAATTAATTAACAACTAAAAACTAATCTCAAAATATAAATTCATTAAAACACCAAAAACATGAAAAAGCCATTTATTGCAACAGCAGTTATTTTACTCATTTTTGTTTCTAATATTTTTGCACAAAATGTTAACGAAACTTTTAAATTAGCCTATCCAGAATTATATGGAGACCTAAAAATAGATGAGACCACAACCTACGATAAGTCGAAAAAAGATGATTATAGAACAGCTTTCTATAAATTAAAAACAGGAGCAGACGAAATTAGACAATTTGAAATTGGAGTTTTGTTGGAAGAAAACATGGAAGTTTTTGATGGTAAAAGTATTAAGAAAATTGAAAGAGCAGGGCGATTAGATTCTTTAAAAGATTTTATCGCAGAACATGAAAATGAAATTTCGCAACTAATGTGGGGAAAAGAACAGCTTGGTGCAGATAGCATTAGAGCAATAGAAAAATATGTGCCTTTTACAGATGAATATAAGAATAAAAATTACGATGCAGCCTATACATACTGGACAATTATATTCAACGAGTTTCCTTTGCGTAGCCCTAATACATATAGTCGTGGAGCAAAAATAATGAAATACAAAATAAAATCAAGTAAAGATTCTCTTTCTAAATCTGTTTGGATAGACACACTTTTTCTTGTTTACGACCAAGCAATGACTTTCTATCCTAAAAAAAGAGGATCTTATCTTGGTAAGAAAGCTGTTGATTTTTTTGAATACAACCTTAAAGATGCCGACCTTAATACAGAAAAAAGTAAAGAGTTAATGGCAGAAAACTATGCTATGTTAATGGAATCAATAGAACTAAATGGAGATAAATCTAATCCTAGAGCATTCTTTTATGCAATGAAACTTACTCATTTTCAATTCAAATTAAAAATACTTGATACAGCTACAGTTGTGGATAATTATATGAATTTTTCTTCTACTCTTGATGAGATACTAAAAGTACAAGACAAACCAAAGCAAATAAAGAATGTTCAAACAATTGCTAATATTGTTGACCAAATTTTCTTCTCATTAGAAGATGTGTCTTCTTGCGAGGTTATGATAGGAGCATTTCAACCACAATTTGACGCAACTCCAGAAGACCCAATTTTATTGAAAAAAATACTTGCAGTGCTTGCAAAAAAGAAATGCACAGACTCTGATTTATTTGAAAAAGCTGCAGTTCAATTATATATAATTGAACCTTCGCCAAAATCAGCTGCAACACTTGCTGGACTATACATAACAAAAAGTGATTATGAAAATGCTGCAATTTATTATGATAAAGCAATTGAAACAGAAACTGTTGATACGGTAAAAGCAATGTATTGTTTTGAAGCAGCAAAAGTAGCAAAAGAATTAAATCAATTTTCTAAATCAAGAACATACTGCTATCAAGCAACAAGTTTGAAAGCTAATTTTGGTAAACCATACTTGCTTGTAGCTTCTTTATATGGTAGTAGTGCAGGAAGTTGCGGTACCGATGCAGTAGAAATTGGTCTTGTTTTTTGTTTGGCAGTAGATAAATGTATAAAAGCAAAAACAATAGACCCAGGCATTACAACGGAGGCAAACAGTTTAATTGGAACTTACTCAGCAAGATACCCAAAATTTGCCGACGCATTTCAACACAATCCACCAATTAACGAAGGAGATTCTTACACTGTTGGTGGTTGGATAGGAGAAACGACCACTGTTAGAGTGAAAAAATAATTTATTGAGTTTTTAGTTGTTGGTTATTATGATATTTACAGAATTTAATTTATTAAAATATGAAAATTTTAAATATATTTAAAATTATAATAAATAAAATAACCAATAACCAAAAACTCTTTTTTATAATCATTTTATTTTTCATTTTCTCTTGTTCTAATGATTTAGAAGAGATAAAACCTTTTCAATTAAGAGATGATATTCCAAATGTATCTGTAAAAAATTTATATACAATATACAATTCCAATAGTCGTATGCAGGCAGAAATATTTGCCCCTATTATGAATCAATATCAAACAGACAACCCTTACATGGAATTTCCCGAAGGAGTGGAAATGTATTTTTTTGACAATAATTTTGACACAACTTCAAGTCTTACAGCAGATTATGCTGTTTATTACATGAAACAACAACTCTGGAAAGCAACAGATAATGTAATAATTACAGGAAAAAATGGTAGCACAATGAAAACCGAAGAGATTTATGGCAACGAAAAAGATGAGAAGATTTACTCCATAAAATACGTAGAAGTTGCCGACCCCGACGGAACAATTATCAGAGGAAAAGGTGGATTTGAATCCAATTTTAATTTTACAAACTATAAATTTAAAAACGTTGATGGAATTATAGTCGGATTAGAAAATGAGATTAAAAAATAAGTAGTTGTTGGTTTTTAGTTGTTGGTTATTGGTTACGCAAAGCGTTGTTAATCAATTAGCAAACAAACCCAACCAACAACTAATAACCAATAACTAAAAACCAACAACAAAAAAAATGAACCTACAATTTTCAAAAACACATATAATATTAGTATTTCTATTAATGCTATCACTGGGGACGTATGCACAGGAAGAGCCAGAAATAATAGAAGTTACTGGAAAAATTGTAGATATTTCCACAAGAGAAACAATACAATACGCCCACCTTATAAATTCACAAAAACATTATGCTACAATAAGCGATACAAGTGGATATTTTAGAATATTAATGACTGCAAATGACTCTATAAGAATATCTTGCATTGGATATGATGTGGAATATTGGAGTTTGAAAAACAAACCTGTTTCGGATAATACCTACAACACTGTTATATATTTAATACCTAAAACCTACTATCTATCAGAAGTAAATATTTATAAAATAAGATGGGAGGCTTTTGCCTACGAAGTAGCACACACAAGGGTGGAAAGAGATGAGAAACAAGAGCAACTACAAGTGTGGTTTGATAAAATGATTTCTGAAGGTGATTTAAAAGCTCTTTATACTGCATCAAGAGGAGTTGGTTTTACTATACCATTCAAAACCAAGCAAGAACGACAACTTAGAAAGCTCAAAAAACTAAAGAGAGAAACCGAATTAAACGATTTAGCCTACCAAAAATATAACCAAGAACTGGTAAATTCTATCACCAAATTAAAAGGAGAAGAGCTTGACGATTTTATGGATTATTGCCGATTTGAACGACAATTTATTCTAAACACAAGCGAATACGATTTAATAGTTCTAATTTCTGAAATTTATGATATTTACAAAATAGAAAATATAAAATAGAAAATCTACTTGTTGTTTATCTACCTATAAAACAATATATTGTATATAGAAAAAAAAGGAAATTACTTTTTTTTTTATTCATTGTTGCTGTTGTTCTTTTTTTTTAATATATTTGTTAAAAAATTTTAAGTTATTTTATGTTCAATAAAAAGAATATAAGGTATGTGGTGTTGTATAGCTAATTTCGTGAAAATAAATGCTTTACGAATACAGAAATAAAATAATTAACTTATAATAAATTAAATAACATGAAATTGAAAAGTTATCTTATCGTAGCTGTTTTATTCTTTTTTGTTGCAGCTAATGGATTTTCGCAAGAAAGCCCTAAAATAAAAAAAGACGAATTTATTGTTTCGGATATGGGAGCAAAAGAAGCTTGGAAATCTGTGAGAAAAGGAAATAGGCTTTATAGCCAAAAATTAAAAGGAAGTTATCAAATGGCAATTGAGCATTATGCAGCTGCTATTGAATATAATTCCAATAACGCTGCTCTAAATTACAGATTAGGAATATGTTATCTTTACGTTTACGATGAGGATAAAGCAATAATACATATCTCAGAAGCATACGATAATGATATTTATGTTGCTAAAGATATTCATTTTTGGCTCGGTAGAGTTTACCACTTAAATAACGAATTTGACAAGGCAATTGAAGAGTATAAAACTTACAGAGACAATTTATCAGAACAAGAAACAAAAATTAATAAATACAATGTAAGCAAGTATATAGACGAATGTAAACTTGGTATAGAAAAAGTAGAAAATCCTGTAAGTGTGCTAATTGACAACTTAGGTGCTGGTATAAATAGTGATTATCCAGACTACGCACCAATTTATGCTGCTTACGACTCAATTGTATTTTATACTTCACGACGACCATCTACAACCAAAGGAAAAAGAAATAAGAAAGTTTCTAACGAATACTACGAAGACGTATTTTTTACAAGCTACAAAGAGGGAGAATGGAGACCAGCTGGGCAGTTTGGAAAGCCAATAAACAAAAAAGGAAACGATGCAAGTGTTGCAGTAAATCCTCACGGAAATCAGTTGCTTATATACAGAGGTAAAAAAAGAAGTGGTGGTATTTATATTGCCAATTATAATAAAATGAGAGAAAAATGGTCAAAACCAAAACAAGTAATAAAACGAATAAATAAAAAACAGTTTAAGGAGTCTTCGCTCACTTTTTCCAGTGATTCTACAACAGTATATTTTATTAGCGATAGAAAAGGTGGCGTTGGCGGAAAAGATATTTGGTATTCTAAACGTAGAGGAAATTCTAATTCAGGTTGGGTAAAACCTAAAAACCTAAATACTATTATGAATAGTAAAGTAAATACAGTTTTTGATGAAGAGTCTGTATTTTTAACAAAAAATGATAGTGTGCTTTATTTCAGTTCAAAAGGACATGGAACAATGGGGGGATATGATATATTCCGTTCTTTCAGATTGCCAGATGGCAGATGGTCTGACCCAGAAAATTTAGGGTATCCACTTAATACTGCAGGAGATGACATATTTTTTGTTACAGACCGAAATATGAGAACTGGGTATTTCACCTCAAACGGACAAGAAGATTGTTACGGAGATTACGATATTTACGAATTTTTCTTCTACGAGAAAAAAGATACACCAGGGGAAGACGAAGACGACCTTATTGCATATATTATTAGACCTGTAAACGAACTTTACATGGAGGAGCCTATAATTATAATGACAATGCAACTTACTGTTGTAAAGGGTGTTGTGTCGGAATATGAAACATTAAAACCACTTGCTGCAACAATAGAAATTGTAGATAACAAAACTCAAGAACTAATACAAACAGTACAAACCAATGCAAGCACAGGAGAATACATGGTAATGTTGGCTTCAGGTAGAGATTATGGTATGTCGGTAAATGCAGATGGATACATGTTCCACTCAGAGAATTTTAATATTCCCAAAGCAACGGGCTATCAGGAAATTATAAAAGATGTTCAATTACTTCCAGTTAATCCGGGAGCAAAAATTGTTCTTAGAAACGTATTCTTTGATTCAGGAAAACATGCCTTAAGACCAGAATCTTACCCAGAATTAACAAAACTTGCACAAGTGTTTGCACTTTATCCAAACTTAGTTATTGAAATATCTGGACATACTGATAGTCAGGGTGGTGCAGCTTATAACAAAGGACTTTCTCAAAGAAGAGCTCAATCTTGTGTAGATTATATGGTAAGTCTTGGAGTGAAGGCTACAAATATTAGTGCAATGGGTTACGGAGAAGAGCAACCAGTTGCAGATAACAAAACCAAAGAAGGTCGTCAGTTAAACAGACGTGTTGAAGCAAAAATTATTAGTAACTAAATCTATTGCTAAAATTGTTAAATTGCTATATTGTTGAATTATTTAATATTCTCAATATAGCAATTTTTGTATAAAATAAATTGGTATTTTTTACGAATGCCAAATGCCTAACAATATGTTACTCTTTTAAAATTAAAACGAATGAAAAACAATAAAATAGCAAAATATTTATTAGAAATAAAAGCTGTAAAATTAAGTCCGAATAATCCATTTACTTGGGCAAGTGGCATAAAATCACCTATTTATTGCGACAACAGAAAAACATTATCTTACCCAAAAGTAAGAAAATATATTACAGGAGAATTTGTAAAACAAATAAAAAGAGAATTTCCAGACGTTGAAGTTATCGCAGGAGTAGCAACAGGAGCAATAGCTCTCGGAGTTTTAATTGCCGATGAAATGAATTTGCCATTTATTTATGTTCGCTCATCGTCCAAAGGGCATGGTTTGCAAAATAAAATTGAAGGATTTGTTGAAAAAGGTAAGAAAATTGTAGTTATAGAAGATTTAATATCCACAGGAGGAAGTAGTATTGAGGCGATAAAAGCTCTAAGACAAGCCGAAACCAATGTGCTTGGGCTATCAGCTATTTTTACTTATGGTTTTAAAAAGGCAATTGATAATTTTAAAAATGTTGATTGTAAATTTTTCACACTTTCTAATTATGAAGTATTAATAGAGGAAGCATTAAAAAGCAATTATATAAAAAAAGAGGATTTTAAAATATTAGAGGAGTGGAAATTGGATAAAAATTAATTGAAATTTAACCTAAAAATGCAAAAATATTTAATTCAAAATGCCACAATTATAAACGAAAACGAAGAATTTATCGGAAGTATTATAATTGAAAAAGGCAAAATAAAACAAATAATTAGAGGCGAAAATTATGATTTAGATTTTCCAGACCATCAATTAATTGATGCGGAGGATTATATTTTATTTCCTGGGATTATTGACGTGCATACGCATTTTAGAGAACCAGGATTTACTGATAAAGCCGATATTTACAGCGAATCCAAAGCTGCTGTTGCAGGTGGTGTTACTTCTTATTTTGAAATGCCAAACACAATTCCACAAGCCACAACTATTGAACTTATTGAAGATAAATATAAAATAGCAAGCCAAAAATCTTTTGCAAATTATTCGTTTTTTCTTGGTGCAACAAATAATAACTACAAAGAATTAGAAAAACTTAATCCAAAAGAAAATTGTGGAATAAAACTTTTTCTGGGAGCATCAACAGGCGATATGCTTGTAGATAGAGAGGAGACGATTGAGAAAATATTTGAGAATATAAAACAGCCAATCGTAATTCACTCTGAGGATACGAAAATTATAATGGACAATTTGGAGCAATACAAACAAAAATATGGCGATAAAATTCCTATGAAATTTCACAATGCTATTAGAAGTGCAGAAGCATGTTATAAAACAACAAAATATGCAGTAGATTTAGCAAAAAAACATGGCACAAAATTACATATTGCACACCTTACAACTGCCAAGGAATTAGAACTTTTAGAAAATAAAACAGCTTTTAAAAATAAAAAAATAACAGCGGAAGTTTGTCCTCAACATCTTTGGTTTGATGAAAATGATTACGAAAAACTTGGAACAAAAATAAAATGTAACCCTTCTATAAAAACAGAAGAAGATAAAAATAAATTATTAGAAGCCCTCGTAAACAACTATATAGACTTAATTTCTACCGACCATGCACCACATTTATCTTACGAAAAAAAGAACAACTATACAAAAGCTCCTTCGGGGATACCAATGATTCAATTTTCACTTTTGGTAATATTGGAATTTTATCATAAAAATATAATCTCGTTGGAGCATATTGTAGAAAAAATGTGCCATGCTCCAGCAACTATTTTTAATATTGAAAAAAGAGGTTTTATAAGAGAGGGTTATTGGGCTGATTTTGTGTTGATTGATGTTGATACTAAATGGGTTGCAACAAAAAATGATATTATCTCAATATGTAAATGGTCTCCATTTGAAAAGCAATTTTTTAGGTCAAAAATATCGCATACTTTTGTAAATGGAAATTTAATTTATGAAAATGGAAACTTTAACGAAAGCGAAAAAGGGAGCAGATTAAAATTTAATTGAGTATTGGTAAGTCTGATTATAAGTTTTGGCGACCTTACTCGGACAATTTCGGAGAAAAAGAGTTCCGAACCTCAAAAAAATCAAAAAGTTAACTTTTTGATTTTTTTGAGGTTCGGAACTCTTTTTCTTGTATAATAATTTTGAAGTTATTGATAATTAATAAAATAAGATTGTTTGTGTTGTTTTACTTGAATATTCATTATTGAATATTATTCTTCTTTTTTTACAACCGAAATCTTGATTGCACAGGTCGTAGTTTTGCAAAAGCAAATAAGAGAGTTCTTTTTTAATAATTCCTCACTTCTTTATTTAACAAAAATACCTGTTAGCATAGAAAGTGTGTCTGTGTAAAAAAACAAGTAAGCCATAGTTCCAAGTGAAACGGCAATTAATATTAAAGTGAGATTAGAAGTTCGTTGTTTATGACGACTAAAGGCTATTTTACTTTTAAATCGTCCTTTAATATCTGGTTTATATTCCTCTTCTTGCTCTATTCCAAGTTCTCTTTTTACTTCTTTTTCTTTTTTTTCTCTCTCTTCTTTTCTTGCATCGTAATACATTGGTTTATAATCAAAAACGTAGTGTCCTGGAAGTTTTATAAATTGTGGTAGTGCCATCTTTTTTATTTTATATAAATATTATGTAATTTATTTTTAACAAAAGTAATATAATTATTACATTATTGTTGATTTATATTGTTAAAAAATAAAAAACGCTTTAAAATTATTTATTTCAAAGCGTTTTTCTGATAAAAATCAAAATATATTTTCTTCTCGGATACTAATCCACCATTTAAAGAATTTTTCGTAAGTAATTATTTCTTTTCCAAACATGCGTTTGTAAGATTCCATTTCTTTTTTAGTAATATTTACTCTTCTTATCTTAAAAGACCAATCGTCTCTAACGGCAAGTGAATAACCGCCAATTATTTTATTTTCTATAAATAGTTCAATAGTCATGGCTTAACAATTTTAAAAGTATAATATACTTATTTTGATATTTACAATCCAATATGTGTGCCAAAAAAAATCGGCGTTTTTCACGGGTGTCAATTTCAAGGCTTTTTTGTAATTTTAGAATTGAAGTTTACCTTTGTAAATGAGCATTTTAAAATTTCAAAAGTAACGAAAAAATTGGCACTCGTGAAAACGCCCAAGTTTTATATTACAAGTTACAGGTTAACGTTTTTATTAAATAAAAAACAAGTGTTTATTATCTGAAAATTAAATATTTAAGATGTTTTGTGAAACGTGCAACCTGTTATTTGTATTTTATTTTTTTGCTTTTTTTGGAATACCTATTTTTACAGGATTTTCAACTTTCTCATCTAATAAAGCAATTTTTATAACATCTTTAATATCATTTACATGATGAAATTTTACGCCTTTGCGATATATCTCTTTAATTTCTTCAATATCATTTTTATTTTCTACCGATAAAATAATTTCATTTATTCCAGCTCTTTTTGCCGCAAGTATTTTTTCTTTAATTCCACCAACAGGTAAAACCGTTCCAGTAAGAGTAATTTCGCCAGTCATGGCAATATTTCGTTGCACCTTTCTTTGTGTAAATAAGGATATTAGAGAGGTTGCCATTGTAATTCCTGCCGAGGGACCATCTTTAGGGATTGCTCCTTCTGGCACATGAATATGAATATTCCAATGATTAAAAATTTGCGAATGAATTTTAAATTCTCGGCTATGAGCTTTAAGATATTCAAGGGCAATAATTGCCGATTCTTTCATCACATTGCCAAGATTTCCTGTTAGGGTTAATTTGCCGCTCCCTCTACTAATGCTTGATTCTATGGTAGTTATTTCTCCACCTGCCGATGTCCAAGCAAGCCCTGTTACAATCCCTGCTATTTTATTTCCCTGATATTTACTTTTTGTAAATTTCGGAGATCTCAGCATTTCAATAATATTATCTTTTTCAAAATTTGTTTTATAACTGCTATCAAAAGCAATTTTTTTCGCAGTTTTTCTAATTAGCGAGGCAATAGTTTTATCCAATTGGCGAACTCCAGATTCTCTGGTATAATTTTCTATAACAAATTCCAAAATTTTATCCGACAATTTAAACTGATTTTTTTTCACTCCATGAGCCTTGAGTTGTTTTGGAATTAAATGATTTTTGGCAATTTGCACTTTCTCTTCTACAATATATCCCGTTACATTTATTAGTTCCATTCGGTCTAAAAGTGCTGGATTTATTGTGTTCAGAGTATTTGCCGTTGCCACAAACAGAACATTTGAAAGGTCGTATTCAATATCCAAATAATTATCGTGAAAATTGTTATTTTGCTCAGGATCAAGAACTTCCAATAGTGCTGATGCTGGGTCTCCTTTAAAATTTGAACCTACTTTATCTATTTCGTCCAAAATAAATACTGGATTTGATGAGCCAACTTTTTTAATATTTTGAATAATTCTGCCTGGCATAGCACCGATATAAGTTTTTCTATGTCCACGAATTTCCGCTTCGTCGTGCAAGCCTCCAAGCGACATTCTGACATGTTTTCGTTTCAGCGATTTCGCAATTGACTGACCAAGTGAAGTTTTACCAACTCCAGGAGGTCCATACAAACAAATTATTGGCGATTTTAAATCTCCCTTCAATTTCAAAACCGACAGGTATTCTAAAATTCGTTCTTTTACGTTATCTAATCCAAAATGGTCTTTGTCTAAAATTTTTTCCGCTTTTGGCAAATCCAATTGGTCTTTTGTTTGCTTATCCCAAGGGAGTTCCAGAATTACCTGCAAATAAGCTAATTGCATAGAATAATCTGGCGAAGAGTGGTGTAATTGTTCTAATTTTTTAAGTTCTTGTTCAAATCGTTTTTTTACTTTATTACTCCATTTTTTATTTTTTGCCTTTTTATTAAGGTTTCTAACTTCCTGTCTATTAGGGTCATCACCGAGTTCGGATTTAATCGCCTTCATGTGTTGCTTCAAAATATGCTTTCGTTGCTCATTATCTAAGTCTTTGTGGACTTTATCTTGAATGTCATCTTTTAACTCAAGTTTTTTCTGTTCATAAGACAGGTATTCAAGCAGATATAAAGCACGTTCTTTGAGATTATTGAGACTTAATAACTTTTGCTTTTTATCTATTTCAAAATCTATATTTGAACTTACAAAATTCATTAGAAAAGAAGTGTCCTCAATATTTCTAACAGGAATTATTGCATCTTCTGATAAATAAGATGTTAACCGAATAATATTTGCTGTTAGGTCTCTTAAATTACTTATTATTGCCTCGTATTCTTTATCTTTTTTATCAGGAAATTCATCTTCAAGAATTTCTACTTTGGCAAAAAAGTGAGGTTTTTCTTTTACATATTCAATAACTTTAAATCTTTTTAGTCCCTGTATCACAACAGATTTGCTACCATCTGGCATTTCTAAAATTTTGGCAATTCGAGCAACTGTGCCATATTGATACATGTCTTCTGACGAAGGATTTTCTTTGTGTCCATCTTTTTGAGTAATTACTCCAATAATTCCATTGCCTTTATATATTTTTTTCATCAAACTTAAGGATTTTTCACGTCCCATTAATATTGGTGAAACTATTTTTGGGAAAAAAACATTGTCTCGTAATGGTAATATAGGAAGGTTGTTTGTAATCTTCTTATTGTCAAGAATCTCAGTGTCGTCATTTGTTTCTATTTCTATCAACTCTGATTCGTCTTCAATTACATTTGATAAATAAAAATCGTCTATATTCATAATAAAGTTTTGAGTTTTGAGTTTGAATATTCACATAAGTAATACCAAACCTATTGAGTTATCTTTCAGATACTTTTAAAGTGTATGATAAGTTTTATTATTCTAAAATTGGGCTACCCACGTAAAGTTAGACAAAGCTAATTTTCAACATATTGCCTCGGTCAGGTGTTTTTCACCTGACCGCCTGTAAAGCGTCATGTGAAAAACACTTGACGAGTGCAATTGCTGTTCAACTTTACGTGGGTAGCCTAAAATTGCTTGTTGTATTTAAAAGCACACAAAAAAAACAGTCTTTTTGTCATATAAGATAGACAAAACGTCGCTTGCTTGTGTTTCTTATTATATTTGAAAAAAGATGTAAACATCTAATTTTCATGCAATTATTTTATTTTTGATAAAAAAACAATTTACTATAGTTTAGTTTGTCAATTCTTATACCATAAAGACTTTGTTAAAATATTTTTTAACATAATTTTTAATTTCGTCTATATTTATTTTGTGCCCAAGTTCTTTTTCCAGCGAAGTAATCCCTTTGTCCTGAAAACCACAAGGATTTATGTGTTTAAAATAATCCAAATTTGTATTTATATTAAAAGCCAGTCCGTGCATTGTAATTCCTCTACTCACACGAACTCCGAGTGCACAAATTTTTTCGGGTATCTTTCTGTCTGTTAGCCAAATACCTGCGGCATTATCAAGTCGTTCTCCTTTTATAGAATATTCCAAAAGTGTTCTGATAATAACTTCTTCTATTTGAAAGATATATTTTTTTATAAGTATAGAAAAGTTTGCCAAATCAAAAATAGGATAGATAACCAACTGACCATAACCATGATAAGTAATATCTCCACCTCTATTTGTTTTTACAAATGTTGCATCAATTTTATTTAAAAATTTTTCATTTATCAATAAATTATTTTCTACACCACTTTTTCCAAGTGTGTAAACGTGTGGATGTTCGCAAAACAAAAGATGATTGTTATTTATTTTATTTTCACCTTTTGTTTCTATTTTTTTTAAAAATAATTTTTCTTGATATTCAAAAGCATCTTTGTATTTGATTGTTTTTAAATCTATTATTTCTATTTTTTTGTTCATTTCTCTTTTTATTTTCAGATAATTATTCACCTTCTCACTTAAAATGAGAGGGTGAATCGACTACAAATTTTTACTTTAAGTGAGTGGATGAATAGGCTACAAATTTAGTGTTTTTTTTATTTTTATAAAGTTAATTTATTATTTTTTGAAAAAAATTGTATATTTGTAAGTGAATTTAACTAAAGTTTCGGAGTTGTAAACACTTGAATATCAATGGATAAGTAGAG
>JAOZQN010000596.1 GCA_029932195.1 Bacteroidales bacterium
TACTCTTGTTTCGCTTTGCGAAACTTGCAACCTGCAACTTGTAACACTTCCCCCCCAATATGTTACACACTCAAATCATTTACAACTTCTGGATTATGTTCAAACCAAAAATTATAAAAAGTAGGTTCATTACTTACTAATTTATTATCATATGATTCATTAAATTTATTAAATATCCATTCTTTTGTTTCATCAAATGTTTGCGAGTAAGAATTAACTGAACTAATTGCTAAAATTATTATTATGATTGTAAATTTGATTATATTTTTCATTTTTAAAATTGTTATTTTTATTATTGAAAAATTGTTAAAATTTCATACTGGTTTATAAAAAAAACAACATGATTACCGATTTATAGTCCATTTATTATGGTGGACTTTTGTTTTGTTTTTTGCCATTGCACATATCGCACAAATCATTGTGAGCCGTGCGGGTTGTAAAGTTACTCGTTTTTTTTGACAATTCCAAATTAAAACGACTTTGTTTTTTTTAAATTATAGATTTACTTACAAACAGTAAGGATAATAGCTTTAAGAAATATAAAAAAAGGAAACTAAATGTTTTACATTATCCTCCTCAACTTTTCAAAGTGAGCCAATAAAACACTTCTTTATTTCAGCTGTTCGGAGGTTTTACCAAATCGGCGTTCTCTGTTTTGATAATTATAAATGGCTTCAAAAAACTCTTCTTTTTTAAAGTCTGGCCAGAATTTTTCGGTAAAATATAACTCGGAATATGATATTTGCCAAAGCAAAAAATTACTAATTCTTACTTCTCCACTTGTTCTTATTAATAATTCTGGGTCTGGAATATTTGCGGTGGTTAAATAACTTGAGAATATTTGTTCGTCTATTTGTTCGGAAACTTTATTTTCAGATACATCTTTAATAATATTATTTACAGCATTTAAAATTTCCCAACGAGAACTATAGCTCAAAGCAATTACTACATTTAATCCTGTATTATTTTGGGTTTTTTCTACAGCTTTATCAATTGCTTTTTTCACATTTTTAGAAATATTTTTGCCATCTCCAATAATAGAAAGTTTCACGTTTTGTTTGTGCAAATAGTTCAACTCTTCTTTTATGCCACTAACGAGCAAGGACATTAATCCAGATATTTCTTTTTCGGGTCTGTTCCAATTCTCCGTAGAAAAAGCGTATAAAGTTATATATTCTACACCTATTTCATGAGCAGCTTCTACCACCGATTTTACCGATTTTGTTCCTTCTTTGTGTCCAAAGATTCTATTTTTATTTCTTTCTTTTGCCCAGCGTCCATTACCGTCCATAATTATTGCAACATGACGAGGAATTTTTTTTGTGTCTAATTTTTCTTTATATGACATAAGTGTTATTTTTTGATTTACAATTGTAAATTTAATATTGTATTTTTAATATACAAAAAAATCCTCTCTTTTTTCGTTAAAGAATAAAAGAGAGGATTGTTATTTTGAATTTATTTTACTATAATTTTAATAGCCAGGACATGGTTTTGCTCCTCTAAAAATTTCATAAGTAAGCACAATTCCAGCAAAAGAATAGAGGTCTAACATAGGATTGTAAGATTGTTGTTTTATAGTAGTTGATGTAGAAGTTTGAAAATTATCTGCATCTACTCTGTCCAAATAGTCTGAGAATGTAAATCTATAAGTCCACTCCACCCCAAATGACATTTTTTTAGTAATAGCGTATTTGAATCCTACACCAAAAGGAATTGCAAATTCAAAAGGATATTTGGGTTCGGGGATAATAACAAGTGAACCTCCTATTAATACATAGGGAGTGTAATAATTTCTCTTTATTAAAGCCTTATCGTAAGGCATAAAATTAAATTCTACTAATAAACCTACATCTCCAAGTGTTGTATTAAAATTTTCATTTCTTGCTTGTTGATAAGTATTATTTGATTTTGCATCATTACCTCTAAGTCTTGCATAAGTTCCTTCAAATCTCATAGCCCAACGGTCATCCAAGTTGTGTCTGTAAATTCCACCTATTGCAAAACTTGGCATATAAAATAATGTTGTAGAATTTAGCTCTCCCATATAATAAGATGTTCCGATAAATGGACCAAATTCAGCACTTTGAGGTGTTTGTTGTGCATTTGATGTAGATATACATAAAAATGCCGATAATACAGAAATCAAAAATATTTTTTTCATAATTGAGTTTAAGTTATAAAAGTTATAATAAAAAGTATAAAGTTGTAAAACTATAAGTAATCAGCAGATAGTTTATAATGGACAGTATGCAAAGAGCTTTACAAAACGTGTCAGTCTGTAATAAAAGCACTTGTCGTTATATTTTCAACTTTAAAACTCCTAATGCCCTAATGAGGAAATTTTGGTCCAGAACGTCTTTTTCCCGATTTTAATTTATAATGAACTGTTACCATTGTTAATACATAGGCATCATTATAATCTGGATTTCCTCTCATTAGTTTTCCTGAATTGTATTTAGGAGCTAAATCTCCTAAAGTTTCTGCAGCATCGTCACGTATTTTATGCCTGTCTCCAAAATCTGAATTAGTTCCACCAAAATTTTCGTAATTAAAATATTTGTCATGAACATCATCTAAATAGTCAGAAGAAGTGTATCTATTAGATATTTCTAAACCAATTGCCCATTGTCTATTTATGTCATATTTCATACCGATACCAAGTGCTATAAATGCAGCAAAACGAGAGTATGGTTTTGGAGTAACAAAAGTTTCGTATTCATCATCAGCATTTCTATAAAAACTTGTATATTCAAATTCTGGCATTAACTGCCCTTCTGTTCCAAGTGGTCTTAGTGCAGTAAACTTACCACCTTCTAGTCTTGCTTTTGGGTTAGAATATACTGCACCACCACCAACAAAAACATAGGCAGATATATTTCTTGTTCCTTTTAGGCTAGAGAAGGCATGTCTTGGTCGTGCTTTTTCTGGAATAAAGTAATATTCCAATTGCCCAGACATAGAATAAGTGTTATTAATAAAACTTAGATCTCTTGATTGTCTTCCTAGACTTCCAGTTCTTTTGTCTTTTCCACTAAGAAAGGCATAAGACAAATTAGCTCGAACAGAAAAATATTGTAAAAATTCTTTTTTTCTCCCTGCAAATTTATATCTATATGCAACTTGCCACGATGGGCGAGTTCCTGTTAAATCAATATCTCGAACACCCATAAAATGGGCAGCATCTTTTCCGCCTCCTCCTAAATCCCCCATAAATTGGTTTGTTCCTACTGATACGACCAAATAAGTTCGAGGTTTTTTTCTTTGTGCCTGCGAAACAGTAAATAACATTGTAAGGATAACTGTAAGTAAAGTGATTTTTTTCATAATTTTGATAGTTTTGTTTTAAAAACGCTATTTTAATTGTTTTATTGTTTTATGGTCTTATTAGTTTTATTACTAATTCCTGATAATTCAGTAATAAAGTAGTTAAGGAATAAAACAATTATATCTTAATTTCTTTTGTCTAGTCCCCACAACAATTTATTACGTAGAGTTGAATAAAAATTGGTTTTTGGAGGTTTTATCATTTTTATTTTAAAATTTGCTTTTTTTACTGTAATTAAACAATCAGAAGATACTATTTCTGACCTAAAATCTAATGCTGCGAGATAATTTTCGCTTCTACTTTCTACCTTTAGTTCTATTACAGAGGTATCTGGCACAACTATTGGTCGGACGGTTAGATTATGTGGAGCTATTGGTGTTATAACAAAATTTTCTGAACCCGGAGCGA
>JAOZQN010000597.1 GCA_029932195.1 Bacteroidales bacterium
GTATCCGCCTTGATTTTGGCAAAAATACACTTGTCGGAGTGGACTCAATTATAAATCATTGGTGTCCACCAATCGTAAATCGTAAATCATAAATCGTAAATCGTAAATCGTAAATCATAAATCATAAATCGTAAATCATAAATCGTAAATCAAAAATCGTCAATAAGGAACTTTTTGATAAAAAGTCATTCCTAAAACTCTTGACTCTTTGGCAGATATAGAATCGTTTATTTCTACTGATTTCCATCTATCTTTGGAAATAAGACTAACATTGTGATAAAATCCATTATTGTCTTGGATAAGTAAAGAATGCTTTGCTGTATTAAGAGTATTCCTGATTATGTCTTTGTCTTTTTCAGGAATTTCTATCCAAGTAATTGTATTTCCAATGCCAGATTTCTTAAATTCTACTGGTTTCCAACGCCAAATATAATATTTATATTTTGTCTCGTAAACAGGTTCATCTCTGTAAATATCTTCACTATATTCTTCTTCGTAATCTTCGTAGTCATAAATATCTCTTGTGCAATACTCGTCTTCAAAATACCCATTTCCTAAATCTCTCTGACCACAAACATATTCTTCCTCGCCAACTTTCACACTCCTACTTTTTGTTTCTGTTCTTGTTTCGGTATGGTCAAAAACTTTGTCGTAATGGTGAATTTCGTTGCTTTCGGAAATATAACGAGTGTCTTTTGGCAAACTCCAGCTCTCTTCTATAACTTCTACATGTTTTTCGGCTTTAACAATTGACTCCCAAGTCTTTGTAATAACTTTTACTTCTGTATCATAAATATGTCCTTTATATACAGGCTCAGGCTCTATTGTATGAAAAAGTGGTGCAATAAAAAGGAATCCCCAAAAGAATAAAATTAGAGGAAATACCACAAAATAGAGAAATTTATTTCTCATTATAATTTGTTTGTATTTATCTAATTTTGAAGTATATGTAAAATTTTCTAAGTGAGATTTTTGAACCGTTTTTGGTTTTGTTTTTTTAGAACTACGTGGAACTTCTCCTGTTTTATAGACTTTTTGTTTTAAACGAGCATGCTCTTCCGATTTTTTGTTGGTCGCACCACAAGAACGACATTTTTTATCCAAAGCTTTATTATGTGTTTCACAATATGAACACTCCCAGTCTGCACCAGCCTTTGCTTCTCTTATTCTTTTCGCATCTCTTACTATTTCAGCATCACTAGTGAGATAAAATTTCACATTTTTAGGACGAGATGAATTACATCTCTCACATCTTAATTTTGGTCCCAAATTTCCTTTATGACCACATGCTTTGCAGTCCCAGCGTCCTACTCTTATTGCCATAATTTTTAGTTTTTAGTTGATTTAATGTGGAGGGAAGAAGGAGTTAGAGTGGAGGGAAGAAGGAGGAAGAATTTAGCAAGATAAAAAAAACATAAACTTATCTATACTAGAAATTTACAAACTTCAAACTAAATTTCTCCTTCCTCCACCCTAATCTAAGTTCTAAACCACCATCTTATTCCAAACCTTACAAAATATTCTCTTGCGTGATAATGATTTGTATTAAAATAATAATCCTGAAGTAGCTGTGCATTAGCATGTTCTACTTTTAAAAATACTAGGGTTGTTTTTAATTTTACATTCATAAAAACATTTACAATAGGATAATTTCCTGTTTTTTGATTATAATCTACATAAAAAACTCCCGTTGATGGCTGATATTTATAACTATTATATTCTGTTGTATAATAAGTATTTAAACCTGCATTTATTTTTAAAACTCTTTTAAATAAATAAAAATCAAAATACGAAGAATTAAAAACCACCAAATTTGGCAAATTTAAAATATCATTTGCTAAACTATATTGATAACTAATTTTGCTATCCGTAACAAAATGTCCAAGTTTAAAACGTTTACTAAGAGATATACTTGCCACGCTTACAGGAACTTGGTATTGTTGTGGTATTGCTAAACTATCAAAATAAATATGATTGTTTAACAAACTCAAATTTACATTTGTTTTAAAATGATATTTTGGCAAACGAAAAAATAAATCTGCTGAAATATTATCTTGTCGTCTAAAATCATTATTCCACTGATCGTGATTTCCATTATAATTTTGGACAAAATAACCAGCCCGTGACCTCAAATATTTCCCTCGCAAAACCAGTTCTGCCGAGTCGGATTTAAAATTAAATTGCTGTTTAAAAGTTGCATCAAAATCTAAATCTCCAATTTTCGTGCCTTGTATATAATATTTAAGATAAAAATTACTCTCAAATTTTTTAATCTGAAATTTTGAAATACTTGCCGTAATAAATGTATTATGCTCGTATTTAGATTTATTGGCAAAAATATAATCCTTAAAAATAAAGAAATTATTTAGTTCCGAACTTATAGCAACTCTATTTTGAGCTTTTATGCCCAAAAACTTGGGTGTTAATGTTTTGATATGGAATGTATTAAGCGTTTGAGCATAATGCACAGAATCGTAGGTTTGTTTATCGTTTAAAAAAACATTTTGATAAAAATCTGCATTTGCCGTATTTTCGTAATATTTTCTATTAAAGCCCTTAATATCAATTATATGCCCCACTGCAAACTGTGGCACAAAAAGTATTTCGTAAACAGTATCAGCTTTTATAACTGTTTTTTTTGCTCCCAACTTATATTCCTGATTCACATACAGTCCCGTATTTACAATTTTGCTCCGCACATCTGATAATTTGTATGCAATTTGGTCTCTGCGAAATTCTGCCGCAGTATCTATTACTCCTCCATTTTCTATATTTTTAATTCTATTTGAATAAAAATTTACATGAATATTGTGCCTCAATTTATCGTGCTGATACCACATTGTAAAATTATTTTGTCCCGAATTTTGCTCCGTAGAAGGTTCTTTTGAAGTTATCATTCTGTATCTTAGCCCTATATTTGTGCTTTCGCTAAGATTTTGAGTGTGCAACAAATCTATAAAATTCTCTTCCACAGCTTTTGATGTTGTGGAATAAAGAACATCTGTCAGCGGTTTGTCGGTTTTATAATATGTGAAATTATGCGAGCCAAAGAGATTATTTTGGTAATTTGTAAAAAAGAAAAAATCTTGGAAAAAAACTGGCTGGCGTGCCACAAAAATATTTGACAAACGTGGTGAGGCAAGAAATCCTAAATCATTATTAGAAAAACTATTTATGTCGTCGGGCAAAAATATTTCAACATTAATTTGTGATGTATCTAGGTTTTCAAATTTTAAATTATTGTATTTATCTATTTTCCAAATATCTACATTAATTTTAGTTGTATCGAAAATGCAAACTTGCGAAAATACGCCTGTTGCTAAAAATAATAGAATTGATAAAAATATTGTTTTCAAGATTGTTATTAGTTAATTGGTTATTTCTTTTTTTTTAGTTAATTGCAAAATATACTTAAAGTAACTTGTGTTAATTGTTGATAATATTCAATTAAATAATTAATTATTAACAAATTGGGGTATTTGACAAAATAATATTTGGCAATATAATAATTCAATCCACAAAAATAAGAAAAAAAATTGTTATAAAACATTAAAAAAAAATTTTATCTTTAAAGTAACATATCTATATTTGCAAATTCTTAGATAACATGAAAATTGGAAAATATCTGATTATAATGGATTTTGTTGAAATTACAATTTGCTGATTAATAGTTAATTATATCGCAAATGTTTTATTTGAGCTGAAGATTAGCCGA
>JAOZQN010000598.1 GCA_029932195.1 Bacteroidales bacterium
TTAACATTTTTGCAAAACAATGAAGGTGCAATATTTCCACAATGAGAATCATCACGAATGTTTTTTTCGTAAAATGAAAGTGAATAATTAATTCGCATATAGGCATTATCTATGTGTTCAAAAGGTGAATTATAAATAACTATGTTTCCTACTCTGTTGTACTTTTTAGGCAACTCATAAATATCATTTTCAGATTTAAAATTGTTGTAATCACAAATCAGTTCCAAAGTTCTAAGGGAGCTTTTTTCAACTAATTTTAACAGATATTCTATTTTTGCAAAATTAATAATGCCAAAAATTCTCACCTGTAAGTGTAAACAGTTTACGTTGTCCAGTATTTTTATTGAATGAGATAAGTCATAATTTGAATTGGTATTAATATCCAGTATTGCATTTGTAATTAATGAAGCTTCATCCCATCCTATACTCATTTTAGGAAAATGCTTTTTTTCCTCTTCTGTGTCTATGAAACAGATTTCTTCATTTACTAAAAAATCGACGTATTCTTTTAATGTATCTTCATTCTCATTATATATTTTAAAAAGCAAATCTAAATCTGTTTTTTCACCTTCTTTAATAATGTCATATAGCGTATTTGGAATTAGTTTAATAACTTTACGTTGTGTATCAAAGACTGAAGATTGACATGCACCTTTCGTAAAAAGACAAGCAGCATTAGGAATAAGAAAATTTTTATTTTTCATTGAATTCTGGAAATTGGTTTATAAAAATATTTTTCTGTTGTGGAACATTGTATTTTTTTAATTTCTACTGATATTAAAACTCTACTTTGAGTATCTATTTCAACTATTTCTATAAGTCTGTATATGTATGGTAGTTTTCCAAATAGAGATTTTTCAATTATTTTTTTCGAGTTCATGATATTTATTTTTTAAAAAATTAGCAATATATTTTTCAATTTGATAATTACAATTTGAGCTTACAAAATCTAGTTGTCCTACCGGATTAATTTCTAAGAACACATAATCTTTACCATCAAAAATTAAATCAGCACTACCTGATTGAATTTTAAGTTTTTTCATTATTCTTAGTAATTTTTTTTCAATCTCTTCTGGAAGGTTATAAGGCACCATTCTATTGGGCTTCTCTTTATCATAATTTCTAAAATCAATCTTTGTTTTATTATTGTTTTGTGAAAAAATAGCCATTGAAAATAATTTATCAAAAAACATAAATGTTCGTATTTCATATTTTTTTTCAATTTGTTGTTGAAAAAAAGAATAAGAACATGAAATTTCTTGCCTTAATAATTTTTCATCTACTTTTTTTGTTCCCTGGTCTAAATAGAATTTCTCACTTGGAGCAAATAGCATTTTACTCACATGTTTAGTAATATATTTATTATTTTTGTCAAATTTTAATTTTTTGGAATTATTGGTAATAAAAGAATCTGGAATTTTTAGTCCAACTTTTGAGGCAATATCAAGTACCACAAGTTTATTTAAAGAGTATAAGCGATTATCATCAATATGAAATTTTTCAGAAATTTCATAAGATATATAACCTAATAAAGTTTTTCTCTCGTTTTGTAAATGTTCATAAAAATGTTTATATTCTATTTTTGTATTTTCCTTAAAAGCAGATAAACTCGGCATAGAAAACCGAAAAAAACCTCTGCGGTTCCAAACTACAGTGAAATCGTCTAAAGAATATTGCTTCCCTTTATATTTAAATATTATTTCTTTTTTATTATTATTTATATAAATGATGTTTATAATATTAATATTATTATCAATATTTAAAAAAGGAACACTAAGATTATACAACCATTCACAGACTTTATAAGTCGTTATGTCATTTTGTTCACTTAAAATTAGTATCATTTTTCGATAATTTTAGGTTATTAAAATTTCTAATTAAAAAAAAAGGAGAATCCACTTCCTCTAAAAGCCCAAGTATATTAACTAATTATTGCGTAATATTAGTTTGAATATTTATACTGTTCATTTATGTAATTTCGTAATAATGAAATACTGCAAACTTTTTAATATTCAATATTTGAATTTTGTAAGACTAATTAAATAAGAGAATTAGCTGATTTAACGAAGTGATTTCAATCTTTAATATATTAATTGTTTTTGAATCAGTTAAAGGTTAAAAGAATGAGTTAAGTGGCTAATTGTTATTTTTACCCAATTATTTATTATGTTGTTTTTCATATTTTTTCCTTTCTTTTCTAATTTTTTTTAGTAATTTATACGATTGTTTTTTATGTTCTTTTGGATCCCATATAATATTATACCTACTCAAATAAAAGGCTAATGGTTCTAAACCCATTTTTTTCCTTCTTTTATCTACTCTAAAAGGAGCTTTTATAGGATATACTATATATTTGCCACTATCTCTATATAATTGTGTTCCATAGGTTTGTAATTTACTTGTTTGCAATGCAATTCTATCTACTGTAAAAGCCAGATATTTTTTTTCAAATCCATTTTTTACAGCTTTTTTTAATAAAGGGAGATATTTTTTTTGTATTTTTAAATCTGGTGTGTGATGTATAATCGCCCAAATAGTAAGATTACCATCAACTCCAATTTGCGAAGTATCGGGCCAGCCATAATTATCTAAAATATTTATTACTATTTTTTGATTGATAGAGTCAGCTTTATCCATTAGATTATAAATTGAATCTACTTCTTTAGATTTACTTCCATAAACCTTCCTAATACTATCAAATTGCAGTCTATATGTTTGATCTTCATATAATACCTTATCTAAAGTAACTTTTATTGTAGAATAATCAATTGGCTTTTGCTGACAGAAGACTGAAAATTGAATATGTAGGGTGAAAAATAATAATAGACTTGCTATTTTCAACTTATTTGCAATCATATTTTATTCAATTTAAAAAAAATTACAGTTAAAAATCTATGTAAATTTATTAAAAAACTATGTTTCAATAATAGTTTAGATGAAATCACATAAACAATAGTTAGTATGATTTTGGATTAGGGATTAATTTGTTGATTTTAAGACTTTTAATAAAAACGAGTATAGTTCTTTAATGTGTTGATGATTACCTTTTTGTGAAAATTGCACGAACCATTGATTATGCAAGAATAAAAAAGAAATATTTTTGATGAAGTTAAAATATTGTTCTCTCTCTCTACCCTTCTCTCTATATTCTTTGATTTTCAAGATATATCTTTTGAATATTAGAGGTTTTTCCAATTAGAATTTAAAATCACCATTGATTATTAGATAGTTGCAAGTCTGTAGTTTTCGTTAAGTTTGTTAGAGCCTATTAAAGTTCTTTTCTTTTAGCAAAAGCTTATATTAAATTCTAAAGGGCTTAATAAAAAACACCTGTATTGACTATCAGTAATTTACATCTTTTTTAATTAGAAAGATGTTTATTATTTTCATTTTTTTTAACAAAAACGTATTTAACAATAAATACAAGGGGGAACTTCCCCCTTGTATTATACTTATTTCTCTTCATCCTCTTCGATTAATACATCATCAGAAGTTGCTGTGTCGTCACTCCAAGGTTGCCCCAAGTATGTGAAATTTGTTGCTATGGCACTGCCGCCACCACCTGTTAAGTTTTTCATCTCACTCTCTTCTATTGCTTGAAAATTTACTGTGTCTAATTTTTGTAATTTCATGATAAAAAATAGTTTTAAAATTAATAACTGAAGTTTCGGAGTTTATAATTAATTGATTATTACGTATATAATG
>JAOZQN010000078.1 GCA_029932195.1 Bacteroidales bacterium
AAATTGTTAAATTGTTAAATTGTTAAATTGCTATATTGTTAATTGACTATTTTTCAATAACTAATGTTTGTTTATGCCTGACTATTAATTCATTAATCTCTAATACTTAATCCCTAATCCAAAAATAAAGTAATAATATTTCATTAATTGAAAAAAAAACACTTTATTTGTTGATTATAAATTAATAATCTAAATTATTATTTATTAAACAAAAGCCAATTAAAAACTCAACACTTAAAACTAAATACTTTTTATAAAAATCCTAATTAATTAAAAATGAAAGAAAAAATTCAACTAACCTTGCGAGATAATAAACGAGCAAGGTGGACAGCACTTGTAATACTCTCATTTACAATGTTTGCAGGTTATCTGTTTACAGAAATTATCT
This sequence comes from Bacteroidales bacterium, assembly GCA_029932195.1. Lineage (GTDB taxonomy): Bacteria > Bacteroidota > Bacteroidia > Bacteroidales > JAOZQN01 > JAOZQN01. The sequence continues at coordinate 389 of JAOZQN010000078.1, forward strand.
CTCCTCTAAAACCAATTCTTGAAAGTGCCTACGGTTGGAATAGCACCAATTTTGGAACTGTTACCAGTTTCTACGGCTTTTTTAATGTATGGTTCTTTATGTTACTCATAGTAGGTGTTTTATTAGATAAGTTTGGTGTCCGTTTTAGCACAATCGGCTCTGTTCTAATAATGATAGCTGGTGGAACAATCAAATATTTTGCATTTAAACTTGATTTTGCCCCTGATTCTGTTGTAAATTTAGGGTTATTTGAAATGAAAACCCAAATATTTATGGCTTCAATGGGGTATGCACTCTTTGGAGTTGGTATAGAATATGCAGGTATTACAGTCTCTAAATCAGTAGTAAAATGGTTTAAAGGAAAAGAAATGGCTACTGCAATGGGTATGCAAGTAGCAATTGCACGTATGGGATCGTTTGTGCCACTTGCTTTTGGTGCACTTGTTGCAAAAGCTTATGGAGTTCCTACCGTAGTATTAATAGGTGTAATTTTCTTAATTATAGGTCTTGTTGCATTTTTCTATTACAACACATTAGATTTAAAACTTGACAAACAATTAGCAGAAGAACTTAGAAAATCGGCAGCAGAAGAAGATGAAGGTTTTAAACTTTCTGATTTAAGAGTTATTTTTACCAATAAAGGTTTTTGGCTAATAGCAATCTTATGTGTGTTATTTTACTCCGCAGTGTTCCCTTTCTATAAATACGGACCAGACTTGATGGTTAATAAATTTGGTGTTACAGAAAAATGGGCTGGTTTATTACCAAGTCTCGTTCCTTTTGGAACAATGCTTTTAACTCCTTTCTTTGGAGGTGTTTACGATAAAAAAGGAAAAGGAGCTACAATTATGATTATTGGAGCAGTATTACTTATTTTTGTTCATGTAGTATTTTACTTACCGTTTGTAAATCACGTAGTTTTTGCATTTTTTAATGTAATAATTCTTGGAATAGCATTCTCATTAGTGCCATCAGCAATGTGGCCTTCTGTTCCTAAAATTATTCCAGAAAAACAAATTGGAAGTGCCTATGCAGCAATATTTTGGGTTCAAAACCTTGGACTTTGGGGAATTCCACTACTTGTAGGTATTGTATTAGATAAATTAAATCCAGGAGTTTCTACACAAATAGGAACAATAATGAAAGATTTACGTTCACAAGGATTAACCTCCGAACAAATGGATGATAAACTCTCCGTAATAAAAGAGGCAGGAAATTATCCAATATATGATTATTCTGGAACTTGGCTTATTTTTGTAGGTCTTACTATTTTAGCACTCGTAGTTGCATTATTACTAAAACGAGAAGACAGAATAAAAGGATATGGTTTAGAAAAACCAAATATTAAACAAGAAGAGAACTAGAAAATAAAAAAGAGACGTGCTGTATGGCACGTCTTTTTTTTTTTGTTACTTTTATTATCTAAATATTTTTTACTTCAGAAAGTTTTAATACAGTATTCAGACTATTTTTTAAAAAAAAAGTAGTCTTTTTTTTGATTTTATCTGGAACAATAACTATATTTGTGAAATAATTACAAATATTTACTTTTAAACGATAAAAATAATGATACTATCATTTAAAATTGAGAACTTTCGTTCTATAAAAGAGCCTTTAACAATTGATTTAACTACCGAAAAACGATTAAAAGAAGATGACTTACCAAATAATTCATTTCAACAAAATGGAAAAGAATTAATAAAAAGTTTACTTCTTTACGGACGCAATGCCTCTGGAAAAAGTAATGTTTTGAATGCCTTAGGCACACTCAATATATTAATTGGAAATTCTGATAAATTCAAATATGAAGAGAAAATAAAATTTTATGAACCATTTTTATTTGATAAAGACTTTGCAAATAAACCTGTAAGATTTGAAATAGATTTTATTACGACGGAAGGCAAAACAAAGTTCAAATATATTTTATCTTATAATGCAGATGAAATAGTTTTTGAAGCTTTGTATATTTATCCATCAGGAACAAAAGCAAAATTATTTGAACGCAAAAAAGATAAAATAACTTATGGAGAATATTATAAAGGAACAAAAAAAGCTATTGAAAATGATTTATTAAAAAACCAATTGTTTTTGTCTAAATCAGCTTCAAGTAAAATTGAATACTTAAATGAATGCTATTTATATTTTAGCAGTCTTTTAATTTTTACAATTCATGATACAGAATTTGACAAAACAGTAACAGACGTAATTTCGTCTTTTTTAAATGACAGTGAATTATTAAAACATAATTTATTAGAATTACTAAAAGCAGGAGATACAAGTATAAATGATTTTAAAATAATAGAAAAAGGAAAAAATAAATACGCAGTATTAACAAGCCATTCTGTTTTTGAAAATGGCGAAAAAGTTGGTAATACCTTTTTTGAATTAGAAAAGGAATCACTTGGAACAAAAAAGCTTTTTGCTATAGGAGGTTATATTTTGACTGTAATAAATTTTGGAGGCGTTATAATAATTGATGAGTTAGATAAAGGTTTGCACCCATTGTTGAGTAAACTAATAATCAAGATGTTTAATAGTAAAAAGAATAATCCTAATAATGCACAATTATTATTTGCAACTCACGATAGCACACTTTTAGATTTAGAAATACTCCGAAGAGATCAAATTTGTTTTATAGATAAAGAATACGAAGAGCATAGCATCTGCTATAAATTAAGTGATATAAAAGGTGTTAGAAAAGACATACCAATAGATAAATGGTATTTGAGTGGGCGATTTAAAGCTATTCCAGTAATTAGTGAACCAGATTTAAAATTTGAATCATGATAAAAATATCCAAGAGAATACTAATTGTTTGTGAAGATGAGAAATCATCAAAATTTTATTTTGAATCGTTTAAGAAAGATGAAAAATTAAAAAGACATTTATCATCTGTAGATATTGAGGTAGTCAACCCAAAAGATAATAGCCCAGTAGGATTAGTTAAGGAAGCAAAAAAGAAAAAGAAAAAAGCCAAACGAGACCGTAATAAATACGACGAAATTTGGATTGTTTTAGACAAAGACGGACATGCCAACATGGATAAAGCCATGAATATGGCAAGAGATAATAAAATAAAAGTTGCTATTTCTATAATTTGTTTTGAATATTGGATTTTATTACATTTTGAAAAAACTACGAAAATCTTCACCAAATGTGATGAAGTTATAAGTTATATCAAAAAAAATCATTTTGCTGGATATAGAAAAAATACAAATTCATATAAAGAGCTTAAAAATAAGATAATAACCGCAATAGATAATGGTGAATGGATTGTAAAACAAAATAAAAACGATATTGATAGAGGAGTAAAAATTCACCAATTATCTGCATATACCGATGTTCATTTATTGGTGCAAAGAATAATACCTAAAGAACATTTACAATAAATAAACAATATTCATAAATTTTACGATAATGTTCCAAATAGGACAACCTTATTTAGAGATTGACAAATATTCAATATTCAATAAAGAATATTCAACGTTCAATTATAAAATATTGATAATGAATACTGAATATTCTTTATTGAATGTTGAATATTAAAAAACATATTTTTTTTTGTAAAATAAAACTACCACTTTGTAACACTACCAAAATTAAAAATATCTTGGCATACCTTGTTTTTTAGTATAAATATTTCCTCCAAGCATAAATTCATGAGAACCTGCATTATACGACTGAAAACTATTTAATTCTATATCGTAGCTGTATCCAATAAATATTCTTTCATAAATTCGCAGACCAATTAGTGCAGCTATTGATTGGTTTTTATAAATGTCTGTTTCTAAGGCATCTCTGTATGATGCTCCAAGCCACAAAAATTGCTGAAAATATACTTTTGTATTAATATTTACCTCCTTGTTCTTGCCTTCATCTACTTTAAATAATACTGATGGTATTACTGCAAAAGTGCTTATTTCATTGGAGTATGTGTAATCGGCATACAAAATATATGTTCGTTTTTTTGCTGGTTCTAAATCGCTTGAATAGATTGGAATTCGTGATGGGATTAAGTTTGCAATTGACAAACCTGTGGAGAATTTTTTGTTATAATAAAATACTCCTGCTCCTGCATTAGGATAAAATGCCGATTGGCGTAAACCAGTTATTGTAGGGTCTGGTTCTAATGTTGTTAGCCCGCTTTCATCTAATACTTTTTGAAATATTGAACCATAAATCCCAAAAGATAGCTTAGAACCTATTTTATCTGCTTTTAATTTTAGGTCGTAGAAATAGGAAAATTGCATACCTGAATTTCGGAGAGGTCCGTATATTTCGTTATAAATTATTGCTCCTGCTCCCATGTTTCCAAATTTATTGGAGATGCTAAGTGATTGCTGTGTAGGAGCATCAGTTATACCAAGCCATTGATGTCGGTCGGTAAATTTGATTGCAATATAATTATCCCTACTCGCAATTGCTGGGTTCACAAGCGACTGATTAAACAAATATTGCTGACTAAATGGTAGCTCTTGTGCAAAAATGGTAGCACTTAAAAATATTGCACCTACTATTAAAAATATTTTTTTCATTTGATTATTTTAGTTTATTGGTTTAATTGTTTATTGGTTTAATTGTTTATTGGTTTATTGGTTAATTTATAAGCAAACCTATAAACTAATAAACGACTAAACCAATAAACCAATCTTATCGTCTTATTGTAACAGTTCCACTTTGTGTTTCTCCGTTTTCAAATTTTATAATATACCAAAATGTATCAGAAGGTAAATCAAAATTATTGTGTGTGCCGTCCCAACCGAGTGGATTTTCTGTGCTTGTGTAATTTGTCATAATATTTCCTAATCTATCAAATATATTTACATTTATTTCGCCTAAATTTTCGGCATTGCCAAATTGCCAAGTATCATTTATTCCATCGCCATTTGGTGTAAATGTATTTGGGATAATAATCTGAATGTCATCTACATAAACAGTTATAGAGTCGGAAACAGAACATGCTTTTGTTACTGTTACAACATACAATCCTGCTTCGCTAACACTTATTGACTGTGTTGTTTCTTCAGTTGGTTGCCACAAATAAATTGCGTCTTCTATTCCTGTATTAAGAGTTATTTGATCGCCAGTAAATATTGTTATATCTTCGCCGAGTTCTAAGTTTATTGCTGGTGCAACATTTATTTTTATCGTATCTTTAGCTATACAAGACTCTTGCATTATTTCTACCCAGTATTCTCCATCTTCGCTTACTATAATTGTGGAATTTGTTTCGTTGGTGTTCCAAGTGAAGGATACATTTTCTGTTGTTTTTGGACTTATTTCTATTTCTTGTCCTTCACAAATTGTGGTATCTTTACCAAGAAATGCTTTTAACTCTGGAATACCATTTATAAAAATTGTATCACTATTTTTGCAATTTTCTTGACCTATTTCTACCCAGTATTCACCTCCTTCTGTTATAGTTATTGTTTCGGTTATTTCGCCAGTATTCCAATTATATGTAATGTCGGTTATCGTGTTTGGTATCAATTCTACTGACTTGTTAAAGCAAAGAGTTAGATCGCTTCCTAAATCTACAATTAGTTCGGGTGCAACATTTATGATAACATAATCACTTGCTTCACATGCTTCGCCTGTTACTGTTACAGAATAAGTGCCAGCTTCATTTACTGTTATAGCAGACGTTGTTTCATTTGTATTCCATTCATAGGATATTGTTCCTATATTTCCTCCATCGGCATCAAGTTCTATATCTTGGTTAAAACAAATTGTGGTGTCATTTCCAAGTTCAAGAATTAACTCTTCGGTAGATAATGTTATACTTTCAGAGTTTAAACAACCAAAATAATCTGTTAGATTAAGTGTATATACCAAATTTCCTGCATTTATAGCTTCTACTACTATTGTAGAATCATTAGGATAATCAATAATATTATTTCCCGTCCATTCGCCTTCTTCTATATTTAAACCTTTAAATAATCTTCCTGAATTAAATTCAACACCCCATTCTATAACAAAACCGTTATCATCTAACTGGGCATCATTTATTGCTAATTTCCATTCTCCGTTTATTGGGCAACCTACAAACCCACTAAAAGCATCAAAAGGCTTGTATGTTCTTGCAGGTAAGAAGCCTACATAACCATATTCATTGCTATTTGGGTCTATATAATATTTTTGTGGGATTCCTTCTGTAATTAAATCACTTACAGAAAAATTAGAATTCTCAGACCAATAAAAATCGTAACCATTTCCCATTTGAGGCGAAGCATCGTCTTCCATAATTGGCTCTCCTGCAATCATTTGCTCGCCAGCTAAAGATAAATCCATAAGTGTTATTTCCGAACCAGTTGGGCATATTATTTTAAAATCATTAAAATTAGTAATATCAGAGTGTTCCATTTTTATATAAAATCCCGAAATATCTGAAGCATCTTGTATAATATATTCATTATTGTCATAAATATTAATTGTGGATTGATAAGTCCCAGCATTATCAGGAATAATAGCAGTTTGGCTATATACCTGTTTTAAAGGATATGTAGTTTCAAACAAATCCAGAATAATATCTAAGTCGTTTCCTTCACCTTCTCGTCCTGCTACAATGTCTATTGTTTCTCCCAAACAGGCAACCTTATCAGTAGAACTAACAAAAGGAGTTTGAGAAATTTCTACAAGAAAGTTTCTGCGACTTTTACAATTTTGATTATCTACTGCTACAAGAAAAATTTCGTAGCTTCCGTAATCATTATATGTGTAATTTACATCTGGTTGGTCAAATAAAGTTCCGTCTCCCATATCCCAAAAGAATTGAGTAGTTGCCAACTCTTGGGTATAGCATTGGTCGTTATTTATAAAATTTGGACTTGATGTGAGTGAAATATTTTTGTTTCCATCGCAGACTAATAAATAGTTATCAACATTAATCGTATTTAGTGTTGTTTCTAAATCAAATTGTTGGCATTCAGCAAATGTTACTTCTATTGTATCTTTTCCTACACAACTGTTCATGTCCACAACCTCTATCCAGTATTCTCCTGTTTGTCTTACCGTGCATGATAAAAAACCATCACATTGAAAATTAGACCAATAAATTTCCTGATAATCAGGAGAATCTGTAATAGACAGTTCTATTTCATTTGTAGCACACTGAATATCTGGACCTAAATCTATATTTGGCGATTCATTTATATATATATCTAACATATCTGAATCCGAACAATCGTTTTCGTCTGTTACTGTTAATTCTATTATATTAGGTCCTACTCCATCTACAAAAAAAGTTTCACCTTGTGCTGTTCCTGAGCCTGATATAATTGACCATTGATAAGTTGGAGAATTTGCTATTATTGTCATGTTATTTACATCTAGAGTAATAGTGTCACAAGCCGAAATATCTGCTCCCATATCTAAAGTTGGCGATTCGTTTACAATTACAGTTTCTGTATATGTATTAGAACAAAAATCATCAAATATTTGTGCTACCACAGTGTGTGTTCCTGCTACGGTAACAGTATAAGTTTCGCCTTCTATTGAAGATCCTCCATCTAACGACCAGTAAATATTTGTGTTTCCATTTGATGTGTATGACGGTGCAAGAGTAACTTCATCACATGCTTCAAAATTAGCGGGGTTAAATGTTAGAGTTGGTAATTCTTCTACAACAAAATCCTTCTCATAATGAGCAGTGCAAATGCTGTTATCTGTAAGTTCAAAAATAATATGATTATTTCCAATATTATCTATAAAAAAAGTTTCGCTATTAGCTGTTCCTGTAGTTATTGTGTTTTCCCAGTAGTAATCATAAGGATCTACTCCCACATAATCACCATGTATTGTTATTGCTCCACAGTCGGCTGAGGGATTTATAATATCATTAATATGAGGTCCATTTATAACTACATCGTGTTGAATATATGTTGGCGTACTACCATGCCAAATAGTTAGATGAACAAGATGAGTGCCCCCACTCCAAAAGGTGTAAGTTGGATCTGTATCTGTAGAAACATCGTTTGGAGAGTTATTTCCGTCATCAAATTCCCAACTTACTGATGTTACTCCTGTCATATCTCCTAATATTTGAAAAACAGTTTCGGAACCAGCACAATTTCCAGAAGCTATCTGAAAATCAATTGGAGGAGGTGGCAAAACAAGATTAGAAGGAACAGAAGGTAAAGATAATAGAACATTGTTAGACTCTGCACCTAAGTTAATTGCATCCTTATCAAAATTACAGACTACATTATTGGGGTTTTCAATTGCTCCCACATAATCGTTGTATGGGGGGGGAGTCATTCCATAACTATGTGCAACATATATTTTACCATCAGGAGCTAATTGTAAAGCTCCTATGCTTCTGTCATTTTCTCCACCTGTTCCTATTTGACTGGGAGCCCCTCCATTAATAATATCTATTTGAAAAATCTTATTTTCCAAAAAAAGTTGTGATTGTCCAACATATAAATACTCTTCGTTTGGAGAAAACTCTATACCATAACTATTTGTTATACTATATGTTGAATGTTCTGTTATAACTCCAGTAGCTATATCAAAATTATAAATATCTACTCTGCCTTCTATAATTGAAGTAGAGGCAAGATATTGTCCCGAAGGAGAGATTTTAAAAAAACCTGTGAGATTTTCTTGAGTATTCCAATCTCCATAAGTTGGTTCTACATTACTCGTTTTTGTTGTTGCAATTCCAGTTTGGTCAATTAAGTATGCTATAAAATCTTCAGAACTTTGTGTGTGCAAAACTACCCAGTATCCGTCTTTTGTATCATTAATTGTTGCCGCAACTTTTCCTACAAAATCACCACTAAAAACAACTGAAGATACCTCTGTAATATCTCCTGTGGCTTCATAGTGAACTTCTGTATATTCTGCCTCACCTCCTTTGGATGCTGATGGATAAGGAGTTGTAATTATATAAAAATCGTTTTCATTTCCTGCACCATGTTGAGGAATTATAACTACTGGTTGAGTAGCCGAACTGCCAGTAAGACTTACTAGTTGCTGTGCTCCCATATAATTCCAAACACTCATTCCATCTGTATAAAATTGAACAGAACCAGCTGTTCTGTCGCACCAGATAGCTGGATTAGAATAAAAAGATTGCACATGGACACCCTCCAGTGGATTTGGAGGAGTTCCTTCTGCCACATTAAAGTCTAAACCTATTTCACTACCAAAAAACCAGGTATTAAATTGTTTGTGTTGTGCATTAACTAACTGTAAAGAAATTATAAGAAAAAGAACGAGTATTATTGTTTTGTTTTTCATTTTTTTGTAATTTTGAGGATTAATTTTTATAGCTTTCGATTAAGTAAGTAGATAGACAAATACAAACGACACTTTTTCATTTTATAATGTTCTTATTATCAAGTGTAAACCAATCATAAATCGTTAATTTAAAATTGTCAATCTACTTAGTTAGTCATATATAATAGACACTTTTTTACGGTCTATTTTTATGTTATGCTTCGTTAAAAAAAACTTCCATAACAATGGCTATGCAATTTTTTTTTGCCTTGCATAATAAAAAAATAGCCTCGTCAAAAGTGCTGATTATATACAACTAACTACTTATTTAAAACATTTTCTTTGTGATTATTGGAAAAATTAATAGCCTACTTAATATTTTTAGCTAAAATAAATAGGCACTTGAAAATGTGAAAAAATATTTATTTATGATTTTAAAACACAAATATACCATTATTTTTATTTTTTTATTATCAAGTTGCAATTTTTATGCAAAAGAAGATAAAATAGTCTCTAATATTTATTCAAATTCAAAAAGTATTTTTACTGAAAATTTACAACATAGTTATAAAAATACTAAATGGAAAAGTATAAGTTCGGGGAAAAACGAAATATTATTTTTTGATTTTATAAACGAAATATACGTAAAAAAAATAGACATTAAAACTATTGTTAATAATTTTAATGATAAAATAGATTCAATAACCATAATTACCAACAATGGAATTGTAGGAATTTTTGATATAAATAATGAAATTTTGATAGATGAAAATATCAAAATTCTATTGATAAGAATAAACGACACAAAAAAGTCTAAATTTGTAAATGCTTACAAAAACGAGACAAATTTTAAAATAGACAACAATAATAGTTCAAAAGTTGCAATAGAAAAAATTATTTTTTTCAAAAATGATACCGAAAAATATATTATTGTTACAAACAGATCTTTTTTTACAAAAAAATGCAAAAATTCAGATGTTTTTTTAGATAAAAAATTTATTGATAATACAAATACTCCAAAATCAATTATTTTAAATTCTGATTTTACTTTTACTTTTTTCAATAAAAATAACAGAACAGAAGATATGATTTTTGGAACTTGGGTTTCTATAAATAATAAAAATACAGAAATACTACTTATTGGCAAGAAGTTTTCTGCAACAAATACAAGTTTAAGTAAATCCGATTTTAAAGATACTATTTCTATTTCGGAGAACGAAATTTTTGGAGAAAAAATAGGTATAATTCACATCAATTTTCCTGGCGATGCTTTTGTCGATTTACTAGATTTAGACAGCACTTTTGTGCTTGACGTAAGATATGCTACCATCAATAATTTTACGGAAACAATTTTGTATGACTGTGAAAAATGTTTGATGCGGTATGATGTTGCCAAAGAATTAGTTAAAGCAAATCGTCTTTTTCGGCGACAGGGTTTTCGGATAAAAATATTTGATGCCTATCGCCCTCGTTCTGTGCAGTATAAGATGTGGGAGGCTTGCCCAGATATTAATTTTGTAGCACCACCAGACAGGGGGTCTATTCATAACAGGGGTGGGGCAGTAGATTTAACACTTGTAGATAGTCTTGGAAATCAGCTTGATATGGGAACTCCTTACGATTTTTTGGGCTATCGTGCCTACACTACCAATTTTGATTTGCCAGATACTGTCCTGAATAACAGACTTTTAATGCAAACAATATTATCGGAATGTGGTTTTATGAAAATAAAAACAGAGTGGTGGCATTTCTCTCACCGCACTTGTATGAAATATGAATTAGAGGATTTTCCTCTACCTTGCGAATAGGTCAAAAGTTTTAAGCAAATCAATGGGTGGCTTTAAAGCCACCAAGCGACTAAGGATACCTATCTTATTTGTGGTTTTATCCAGATTTTTTGACTTTGTAACCATCAGATTTTAAAATTGTAACAATCCTATCTCTAAAATCTCCCTGAATAATAATTTCTCCATTTTTAACAGAGCCACCAACTCCACATTTTGATTTTAGTTTTTTACCAAGTTCTTTTAAATCAGATTCTTGCCCTACAAAATTAGTAACCAAAGTAACAGCCTTTCCTTTACGATTACGCTTGTCCAACATTACTCTTAGGTTTTGTTGTTTTGGAGGCAATGTTTTTTCCTCGTCTTCTGTTTCAGTCTCATAATCAAAGTTCTGATTAGTTGAATACACAACTCCAAGCCGTTCTTTCCAGTCATCTTTATTTTTTGCCATATTTAGTTTTTGAGTTATCGTGTTGAGAGTTTTTGAGTTATCGTGTTATCGTATTGAGAGTTTTTGAGTTATCGTGTTTTTGGGTTATCGTGTTGAGAGTTTTTGGGTTATCGTGTTGTTATTTTGACGCTTTGCGTAACTCTCAACACGATAACTCACAACACGATAACTCAAAAACACGACAACTCAAAAACACGACAACTACAAAATTAATCCATTATTCTTAAAGCATTCAATATATTTCATATCCGAACCGAGAATATGTCCAGTTATCCATTTTTGTAAAAATAAGAGCATTTCTGTTGTTAAAACTCGCTCGTTCTTACCAAATTTGTGTTTAAAACTTTCAACTGATTTAACAAATTCTTGATGTTCTTTTATATGCTCTTCTGTATTTTCATATTCAAATTGTTTAAAGTAATTCTCTTCTATTTCAAAATGATAAACAGTATAATTTATTAGTTCATCAATTACTTTTTCTATTATTTTTTTTTGTTGCTTTTCAATATAAGCCTTATAAAGTTCGTTGATTAAAGCTACAAGTTTTTTATGTTGATCATCTATTTCTACAATATTTGTATTAAAACTACCCCTCCAGGGAATGAAATCTTTTGCCATTTTGTTTTATTGTTTTATTGTTAAACTGTTGTATTGTAGTATGCTAATTAAGTAGCAAGTTAAAAGTAATTTACTGAAAATAAATATCTTATAAATTTAGGATACGGAAAAACTTAAGTGTGGCTAATTATAATATTTTTCAACAATTTAGCAATAAAACAATTATTCCTTTTGCTATCTTCCCGATAAATTTTTAGGAATTCGTCCATTTTTGATGCTTTCCGAACGAAGACTACGTCCTACAATTCGTTCAACCATACGACCTGTTTCCAAAATTTTATCAATATCTAAATTAGTTTCAATACCCATTTCGTCCATCATTACTACCATGTCTTCGGTAGAAACAAGTCCTACAATATTTGGGTCTTTGTAATAATATGCTCCAGTGCCACTTACAGGAACTCCGCTAACAAAATTTGCAGGCTGTCCGCCAATGCCTCCGAGAGTAGATTCATAATTAGTCATTCCTGCTTGCAGTGCCGCCAAAATATTAGCCAAACCCCAACCACGAGTTGTATGGAAATGAACAATATGTTTGTCCGGATTTTTAAACTTGTCCAAAAGCATAGAATAATATTTGAAAACTCTATCTGGCGAAGCTGAGCCGTCGTGGTCTGCATGTTCCACATCGCTTGCTCCAATGTCTAACCAGCGTTGTGCAAAATCTAAGGCTTTGCTCATTTCCGTAGGACCTTCAATTGGGCAACCCCAAATTGTGCTAACAGTTCCATTCACTTTTATTCCTGCATCGTTTGCTTTTTTAATCCACTCTTCCGACATTTTCCAATAGTCTTCCAACGACAGCCCACTATTTTTTCTGTGATGCGATTCGCTGGTAGAAACCATAAGTAAAATTCGGTCTGGTCCCCAACCTTCTTTTTTTGCTTGGATAGCTCGCTCAATAGCTCGTTCTCTGATAGTTACACAAGTTAAAGAAACGTCATCTAACATACCTTTTAACTTTTTACTTTTATGAATTGCTTTCATCAAATCATCTGAATCGCTAAATTGTGGCATTCCTCTTGGATTGCCAAAATTAGTTACTTCAATATGTTTAAACCCACTCAAAATCAGTTGCTCTGCAACCCATAATTTTGCTTCCGTAGGGATAAACTTCTCTTCGTGCTGAAAACCGTCTCTAACGGTTATGTCGCCAATTGTTACTTTTTTTGGATAATTCATTTTTTGTTAAGTTTTGAAGTTTTGAAGTTTTAAAGTTTTGAAGTTTTGAGAACTACGATGCTTTGCGTTTTCAAAACTTCAAAATTTCTGAAATTCAAAACTTATTTATATATGGTTCTTTTCCTGCAAAAATTATTGGAACTTTGATTATATTATTTTTATCTATTTGATTATCAATAAGTTCTTTATAATATTTATTTCTGTCAATTTGATTTATTGCTAATTCTATTTGTTTGTTTATTCTTTTTGTAAAATTATTATTTTCTTCGTTTTGTTGTTGTTTTTCTATTTGTTTTATTTCTATAACAACTCCGTTTTTTGATTTGTCGTGTGGAATTAAAATAATATCGTAGCGTCCTTCGCCACTTTCTTTATTTGATTTTATAATATAGTCATCGCCTATAATTGCAAGCAAACCAAGTATATATGAGTGATAAATATATTCATTGTTTTTGGCTGTATCGTAATAACTAAAAGTATCGCCCATTATTTCTTTAAAACCAGTTTCAAATTTATTTATATTATTATTAATAAGATAATTAGTTGTCTTTTGCAATAATGTTTTTTGAATTTTAACATCTTTTTTTAACCAGTCCAGAATAGTATCCTGAAAAATTGTTTTTATTTCATAATTTGGAATTGCAAGTTTATATTCTTTCCGTGAAATTTTTTCTTTTATCGTAAGGTATCCACTGTAAGTGAGCAAAGTCCACAATAAATCGTTGTCTGTTGCTAAATCGGGAAAGACAAAATTTGCTTCTAAATCTTTTGTAATTGTTTCGTTGTTTATCAGCTTTAGCATTTCTGCTCTTATATTTGCGGCATTTTTATTTTTTATCTGGTCTTTTATTAATTTGTTGGTGCTTGTATAACTCCAAAATGTTTTAAAACCATCTTCATATTCAGTAGCATAGCTTAAAATAGACCAAGGATTGTATATATTTTCGGATTTCCCAAACATATAACCATTATACCATTTCTTTATGCTATCATTTCTATCTTTAAGATTAAAATCGCTTAAAATTAGCTCAACTTCTTTTTCTGTAAAGCCAAATTTATCAGAAAAACGACCGTCCAAAACCGAATGAACACTAATATTATTCAACCCCGAAAAAATACTTTCTTTTGAAACTCGCAAAATCCCAGTGATAATTCCTTTGTAAAGATTGGAATTATCTTTAAAAGCACCACTCAATAAATTTCGCATAAACGAAACAACGTCATCATAAAAATTATTATATCCCGACTGAATTGGTGTATCATATTCATCAATAAGAATTACAACTTTTTCGTTATGGTATCTCTGCAAATATTCGCTCAGTATATTTAAACTCGAAGCAAAATTGGATTCGCTTGCAATTTCGGTAAGTATTTTATTAAATTTTAATTTTTCATCGTCAAATAAAATCTCGTCTTGCAATAAATATCGGTGTTGTTTATATGCTTTTGCAATTTCAAATTTTATATAATCCAACGTTTTTTCCCAAGTATTTGCTTTTGCATCTTTAAAAGAGAGAGAAATTACTGGATATTTGCAACAATGTTTTTTCACATCATTGTCGCATTGCCAAATTTTTAGCTCGGCAAATAATTTTTTATTTTCAGGCTGTTTTTTATCAAAAAAATACTTTAACATAGAAAGATTCAGCGTTTTACCAAATCTACGAGGACGAGGCAACAGCAAAACTGCTTTTTCTGCCATCAGCACCTCTTCTATAAGTAAAGATTTATCTACAAAATAGTTATCGTTTTCAATTATATCCTTAAAATCGGAATGCCCAAGATTTAATAGCTTTCTTTTTTTCATAAACTTTTATTTTATTAATCTTCTATACAAATATTTACTAAACATTCTTCCAGGAATTGCCATTTTTGTTTTTTTACAGAGTATTTATATTTTTCAGTGCGAACACCACAAGCCCCAACATTATAATAAGTTGTTAAAGTTCTATTTTCTTTATTAATTTCTAATGGAAAAAATCCTAATTCTTCTGATAAAAAAGTATCTTTTACAAAATATCCTGTAGAGTCTTGAAAATAAAAATTATAAGGAGGTCCTGAATTTCCACCTCCATTTTTTAAAACTGCAAAATCTTCTTTGTTATCAAAATTAAGGTCTGCAACTACAATATCGCCAAAATAATTATCCGCAACAAGCCTATTTAGATTGTATCCTGTTTCATAAGACCTTACATCTTCACAATCTTCAAAAAGAGAACCATAATAATACTCTGACTTAAAACCGATTATTTGTTGTTCTAATGTTTTTTTATCAATTATTTTTATTATTATAAAATAGATATAATCTTTATAGCTTGACTCTAATTTACTTGTTTTTAC
>JAOZQN010000599.1 GCA_029932195.1 Bacteroidales bacterium
AAGCTCAAAAAACAAAAAGGCAAGCTACCAAACAACCGCCACCAAGCAGTTACCGTTAGCGTTAATTAAAAAAAAAGAACAATACTTAAATATATGAAATTAAAAGATTTTGCAATAAATAAACCTAAACTTTTTGACTATTTAATCAATATTCAAGATGATATTTTAACAAATAGAAAAAACATTATTGAACACCTTAAAGAGATAAAAACCTCTTTAAAGCAAAAAGAAATCAGCAATGAATGGCTTAAATTCTCAAAAAATGGTCTTGATAAGTTAATCAACTATAAATTGAATTTAGTAGATTTCATAATTCAAGCAAACCAAAATGAAATTAATAATAATTTATCAGACTATGACAAATTATTTGAAATTTTAAATTCTGGGTTTAGAACAAAAATATCTTTTTATAAAACAGAAATGCCATTAGTTATAAAAAGACAAATAGATACCGATAGCACTAATCAAGTTATTATAAATAAATTAAGTGCTTACGTTAATGATATTGAAGATAATACAGAAGATTTATTAATCGAATTAGGAAAAACGAAAACTAATGTTAGAAATATTGTAATAAAACTTCTTTTAAACAGAGACATTTCATTTTCAATACTTGATACAGATTACAAAAAGTATTCTAAAATAATTAGATTACAAAGATTAGAAACCATAAAGACTATCTCTGAAATAGGAAATCTTGAAAATTATTTAAAATATACAAAAAATAAACGAAAACAATATTCTGATTTTTTAGATATTGAATTAGAAAAACTGCATAATAAAACTCAAAATAAATTTATAATTGACGCACAAATGGAAAAAAATACAAATCTTGATAATATTCGTATTGAATTTATTAAAACGCTTCAAGATTTAAAGCAAATATTAAAAGATAAGCCAGAAGAATTAGAATTGGAACAAGAAATTTCAAAACTAAAAAGCAATACATATCAAATAGCTGTAATTGCTTCAATGAAAGCAGGCAAGTCCACGCTGACTAATTCGATGCTTGGTCAAGAACTATTACCTGCATTAGTAAAATCCTGCACAGGAAGATTGACATATATTAATAACTCGGAGAATGAAACTTATGTTAATATTAGTCTAAAATCTAATAATATTGTTATTTCATGTGAAAGAGCAATAGATTTAGAAACTTTTATAAATAAATACGAAAAGAAAGATTGGATTAGTGAAATAAAAGTATCGTGTTCTGCAAAATTAGAAATCTCAAATAGTATTATTTATTCGGATAAATATTTCTTAGCCGAGAATAAAGAACAAGATATTTACATAAATCAAGCGGAAATTAAAATTAAAAACGGAATTAACAAGTTTCAAATAGATAATCCAACACAGAAAGATTTAGGTTGTTTTATCAATAACGATAGTGTCAGTAAATTAGAAATAAATACACCGATAACCCACCTAAAAAAACATTTTCCGATAGATAATGTCCAAATTATCGACACACCCGGACCCAACTCTGCATCAAATTTAGACCATAAAAGAATTACATATGATTTTATAGACAAAGCAAATGCTGTGATTTTTGTTATTGATGTTACTCATTTTCCTAATAACGATGATGCCAAATTATTGAAAGATGTAAAAGAAATAAGAGAACAGTTTAATAAACACTTTTACGATAAATT
This sequence comes from Bacteroidales bacterium, assembly GCA_029932195.1. Lineage (GTDB taxonomy): Bacteria > Bacteroidota > Bacteroidia > Bacteroidales > JAOZQN01 > JAOZQN01. The sequence continues at coordinate 1,656 of JAOZQN010000599.1, forward strand.
TTTCTTTGTAGTTAATAAAATAGACACTCACAATAAAAATGACGACGGAGATTTAGATGATAGACTTCTTACTATAAAAAATACAATTAAGGAATTTGGTTATAATGTTCCTGATAATCATTTTATTGCAGTATCAGCGAAAGCTGGTTCATTATATAGATTATTTAAGGCAAAAATGCTTGACGAAAATAAAGAAAAACAATTTTCTTCTTTCTGGGCACCATTTGTTAATGACTTTTCAGATGTAAAATCTATTGAAAAAGCTAAACATAAAATATTAGAATTTTCTCGTATTGACAATTTAGAATATACTATTTCAAATTATCTGAAAAATTCTAATTTGACAAAAGAACTTATTAAAGATGCTAATAAAAAAGCATATTTATTTGCTTCCAATTATAGAGATAAATTAAAAATACAAAAAGCAAGAGCAAAAAAACCTTTGAAATCATTAGAAGATGAATATTTAAAATTGAATAACTGGATAAAGGAAACCGAAATAAAAAAAAAAGAAATTAATATCGAGTTACAAAGTAATAGCACAAAGCTTTTAAAAAACATTTTGGTAGAATTTGAAAAATTTGAAAATTTAACATATAGTGTAATAAATATTATTTATGGTGCTAATATTCAAAATGACAATTCAAATATTGAAGTCCCAAATTTAGAAAAGGTGCGTAGTGCTATTAATAAATTCAGCCAAAGAGCAAATTCTCAGAGTGAATTAAAAAAACACATTAAAAATTATAATAAAGCGATTACTGTTACACTTCAAAGTTACTATTCTAATTTTGAAGCTCATTTAAAAACTTTTGCTACAAAAAAACGTGAAAATGTTTACGATACAGCTTATCAGTCTGCAAATAATGTTTTGCAAGACTTAAATAAAAAAATAGGAAAAAACCTTGATATTGAAATAAATACAAAAAAATATATCTTTCCACCATTGTCTTTAAATTCTGTGGTTAATATAACAGACCAAGTATATAAATCAATGGAAGAAAGAGATAAAACATGGCAAGAGGGTGGTTTTTGTAGTTCTGGAAAATGGTTAGTATCGAAAATTATTTACCACAGAATTAATATACCCGAAGTTAAAACATTAACTTTAACATCTATTGAAAAAGCTACAAAAATAACAAAAGGTGCTATAAAAAAATTGATTAATAGAGATAGCGAAGAAATGATTGAGAATATTTTTAACTCAATTGATAAACATACTTCAACATTAAGAAAAAATTTACTTTCAACAATGGAACAAAGAAAAACAGTAGGTTTTAATGTAGAGAAAGAACTTGAAATAATTGAAAATAAACTAAATAGTATTGATGAAACTATTTACAAATTAGATATTCTAACTAAAAAAATATAAATAATAATGAAAAATATTCCAATAGTTGCCATAGTTGAAAAAGGAGTTTCAATTATAGACAAATTAATAGGTGGTTATAATGAAAGAGAATTGCAAAAAATTGAAATACAAAGTTATGAAGCAAGTATAAAAGCGGAATTAAAAAGATTAGATTTAACTGCAAAAATTGACAGGGAAAATTCAATTAACAACGCAAAAATATTAGATAGTATTATGAATACCATAACTGGCATAGTAAGAACAGATATGGAACTTAACATAATACAGCAACAGTTCAAAGATGCAAGAATAAAAGATTTTGGTGATTGGATTTTTAATAAGAAAAGAGACATTTCAAAACTACGAAATGAACAGCTTGAAGATTTAAGGACGTTTTTAAAATCATCAGACACTTTACACGAGAGTGATAAAATAGAATTTAAAAAATTAGCCTTTCAAACAATAGAAAGCAATCTTAAATCCATTACAGAAAATGATACATTTATTATTGAACAGGTAAAAATCAAATTATCTGAGAATGATAATTTATCTATTTCGCTAAAAGAAGAGTTACAAAAAATTACACATGCAAATATTGATAAATTATTAACCGAGAATAGTAGAATGATAGAAAAACGCTAATCGAGTAGGCGGTCGGCTACCAACAAGTAGCCGATGCACCTCTC
>JAOZQN010000600.1 GCA_029932195.1 Bacteroidales bacterium
AAATGAGGATTTTAAAATTTGTATCCAACGCCGAGTTTGGCAAAAAGATGCTTGTAGGAGGGGGGACTCACACTTAAATTATTAAAAAATTAGGCATGTTTCATAAATGTTAATTTACAGAAAAAATTGATATTTATGAAATATACCAAAATCTAAAAATATACAACAATGGATGTAAGGTCACAAATAGCAATGGTTTTCCATTTAGATAAATGTATTGGTTGTCATACCTGTTCAATAGCGTGTAAAAATATCTGGACTGATAGAAAGGGTGCAGAATATATGTGGTGGAACAATGTTGAAACAAAACCAGATACAGGTTTTCCTACAAAATGGGAAGATCAAGATATTTATAAGGGCGGTTGGAAAAAGAAAGGAGATTCGGTAGATTTATTAAGCGAAAGCAGAGTAAAATCAATGAATAATCTTTTTTATAATCCTAATCTGCCAGTAATAGACGACTACTATGAACCTTGGACATACACTTATAATAATTTATTTGATGCCAAAGAGGGAAATGACCAGCCAGTTGCTGAGCCTATTTCATTAATTACTGGCGAAAAAATGAATATTACATCTGGTCCAAACTGGGACGATGATTTAGGTGGTTCACCAGATTATGCTCGTAAAGATGTTAATCTGAAAAACTTATCAAAAGAAGAACAAGAAGCAATGTTTCAACTTGAAAGAATGGTAATGTTTTACCTTCCTCGAATTTGTAATCATTGTTTAAATCCTGCTTGTGTTGCAGCTTGCCCATCAGGAGCTGTATATAAGAGAGGTGAGGATGGTGTTGTTCTTATTAATCAAAAAAAATGTAGAGCATGGCGTAAATGTGTAACTGCATGTCCTTATAAAAAAACATATTATAACTGGGGAAATGGAAAATCTGAAAAATGTATTTTATGTTATCCACGCCTCGAAACAGGACAAGCACCTGCATGTATGCACACTTGCGTAGGACGAATACGTTACTTAGGTGTAATGTTATACGATGCCGATAAAATTGAAAAAGTAGCATCTTGCGACGAAAAAGACTTGGTAAAATCTCAAATGGACATTTATCTTGACCCTTTTGACAAAGATGTAATTAAAGCAGCCAAAGAAAATGGAGTTGCGGATTCTACAATTGAATCAGCACAAAAATCGCCTGTTTACAAATTTGTTAAAGAATGGGGAGTTGCTTTACCGCTTCACCCAGAGTTTCGCACTGTTCCAAACCTATTTTATGTGCCACCATTGTTACCTGCTATGGGAGCTATAAAAGACGGAAATTACGAAACCATTTCAGACCAGTTGTGGGGCGATGCAAAAGACACAAGAATACCAATTAAATATCTTGCAAGTTTATTTACTGCTGGCGATACAGATAAAATTCTGGAAGTATTGAGAAAACTTATGGCAGTTCGTCTTCACCGAAGAGATGTAACAGTTGGCGATATTGATAAAACAAAAGTTAAGGAAGCTTTAAGCAATACTGGACTCGACGCTGATATTGCAGATGCGATATTTAAAATGACTTCTTTAGCAAAACATAAAGAACGTTTTATTATTCCAGCTGCACATAGAGAAGAAGCTGAAGAAATGATAGAAAATACGGCAGATACAAAAGGAAATAAAGGTTTTGGATTTCTTGACAAACCATTTAGAGGCTTATAAAAAATAAACATGAAACACTATACAATAATAGCAGATTTATTTGAATATCCTTACGAAGGATTTGACAAAACTGCACACGAAATAAGTACCGAATTAAAAAAAGATTACTCGGAAACTGAAAGTCTTTTAGCCGTTTTTACTGATTTTACAAAAAAGAACTCTTATACCGAAATGCAGGAGCTTTTTATGAGAACTTTTGAAATAAAAGCATTATGTAATTTAGATGTGGGCTTTGTGTTGTTTGGGGAAGATTATAAAAGAGGGAAATTTCTTGTCAATATTCAACAAGAACACAAAAAGGCAGAAAACGATTGTGGAACCGAACTTGGAGATTATTTACCAAATATGCTCAAATTACTTCCTAAAATTAAAGATGAAAAATTTGCGGGAGAATTGGCATACACATTAATGATACCATCAGTAAAACAAATGATTACTATTTTCTTAGATAAAAAAAATCCATATTTAAAATTACTGCAAACTCTGTTAATGATTTTGGAAAAAGATTTTGGACATCTTGAATATGAACAAATAAGAATTATAGATAAGAAAACAAAGGATTTTTTCAGAAAGCCTGGAAGGAATCCAGAAAAATTTAAAAAACAATAGTTTGTGCAATTTTGGATTAGGGATTAATTTGCTGATTTTGAGACTATTAATAAAAATGAGTGTAATTTTCCAATGTCCTGATAATTAGTCTTTTGTGAAAAATTAAAAAAAAGAACAATATAAATTAAAAAAATTATAACGATGAACAATTTTCTTTTTATTGGATTACCATACGCCGCAGTTACCATTTTAATAATTGGAGGAATATATAAGTATGTGAATAGAGGTTTCCAAATATCATCACTTTCATCTCAATTTCTTGAAGGTAAGAAATTATTTTGGGGCTCTCAATTTTTTCATTGGGGAATAGTTACGGTTCTTTTAGGACACTTGATAGGAATTTTATTTCCACAAGGAGTAATTGCATGGAATGGAGTAACTGTTCGTCTGTTAATTCTTGAAACAACGGGGCTTATGTTTGCACTTTCAACACTTATAGGACTTATTCTTTTAATAATTCGCAGATTAACAAATAAACGAATATCTATTGTTACATCAAAAGCAGATGTTCTGGTTTATGTAATACTTCTTATCCAAGTTATTACAGGTATTTGGGTTGCTCTTGGATATCGTTGGGGATCATCTTGGTATGCTGCCTCAATGACACCATATATTAAATCTTTATTCTTATTTTCTCCCGAAGTTGGAACAGTATCACAAATGCCTTTAATAATAAAAGCACACGTTATTTCTGCATTTGTTATGATAGGTCTAATTCCATTTACAAGATTTTCGCATTTCCTTGTATTTCCTTTTAGATATTATTGGAGAGTATATCAACAAGTTATTTGGAATAGAGATAGAAAAACTATTCGTAAGCAAGATGATATTCGTCCAGGAGTAAAATCAAAAAACAATTAGTAATTAGTTAAAAGTTTTAAAGTATAAAGTTAAAAGTAATTTACTGAAAATAAATATCTTATAAAACTAAAATATGAAAAAACTTAAGCATGACTACTTAGTATGTCTATAAAGTCCGTAAGGACGACCTATTGATAACCCACGATGATAATCGTGGACTAAAATATACTGTAGTGAATAATGTTTTCGGATTTTTAATTATTTTCAAACGCCGACAGGTCTTGCAGACGCTTTCGGGTTTATCCGAAAACCTTATTTAGTATAAGTCCGTAAGGACGACCTATTGATAACCCACGATGATAATCGTGGGCTACAACAAATGGACAGACATTAATTAGTAATAATCGGCATTTTTGACGAGTGTATATTTTATCGTTACTTTTAAGATTTTAAAATCTTAAAATCATCATTTATAAGAGTAAATTCTGGTTCTAAAAATATAAAAAAACTCAGTCTGTAAATAATCTATTGATAATCCATAAGCCCACCCCAACCCTCCCAAAGGGAGCAGGGCTGTTGCATTCTTGTGGTATTTTGTTATTTTTGCAAAAATAATTAAAAA
>JAOZQN010000601.1 GCA_029932195.1 Bacteroidales bacterium
AAGAAATATTAATAATGTTCTTTTAAAAATTGATAAATTTTTCATTTTATGTTTTTTTTAAGAGATTAAAAAATTGATAAATTATCGTTATCCACAAAAACAAAATATTGGTCTGAAAAAAAAATCTCTAACATTTTCTGTTTCCGATTTTGGCGTTGTGCATAACGGTAACTTCTTGATTTTCGTTGCCTTTTTCAGCACAATGTCAATTCTCAATCAATCGTTCAAATTTAGCACAATTGTTCAATTTTGCACCATGAAAAAAGGCAATGAAATTCAAGAAAATGATATGTGCTTTTTTTTATTCCAGCACTTCTGTCTTATTTTTTGATAATTATTATTGGAAAATCCATTCCGTAGCCATAAATACTTGGATACTGTGGAGTTCCTTTGTGTTTTTTTGATAACTCTGGGACTTTGTCGTCAAGAAATGAGCTTAATTCTTTTACTGTTATTTTACTGTCTTTTGCTCCTCCATCTGCCTCTCCTTGAAGACCAAGCAAAACACAATATGTAAATAATCCGTGTCCGAGTTCGGCAAATTCTGTTGCAAACTGCTCTGAATTACTTGCTGTTAGCCAATATGTTCCTGTGCTGCGGGCAAGTTGTGCTATTGCTTTTTCTTCTGCCGCTCCACGTGCAGCAAGTAGTTCTGTCATCCCTCCTGATTGACAAGCATCAAATATAAACATTTGTTTTTGGGCTTTAAGCTCTGTTGAAAATGTTTGTAACTGGTTTGCAGAAATAGCGGTATTTTTCATTGTCTCTTTGCTTCCATAAAGTTTTGTTACTTCATAAGGAATAATATGAAATTCTGGTTTATCGTCTTCGCTCATAACGCCGTGTCCTGCATAGTAAAAAATAAAAACATCTTCCTGTTTTGCCTCTGATTTTACAGTTTCAAAGGCTTGTAAAATTTTTGTTCGTGTTGCATCAGTATCTTTTATATATGTGATGTTTACACTACCAAAAATATCTTTACTTCCGTATTCTATCTCATCTTTAAAAGCTGTTGCATCTGCTACTGCATAATTTAACTTGTATTTTGGATTTTTATAATTATCAATGCCAATTACAATCATGTGTAGATTTGCAGTTTTTTTAACTCCTTCATAAAATACTGTTATTTCATCAGCAATGCTTTCTGTTCGCTGATTACTAAATGCTGTCGCTTTTATTTTGTTTTCTCCATTCATAAGAGAAATTGTAAAAGTTTTTGTTTTTTCATTATTGTTTTGTTCTACTTTTACAAAACCCCTTTGTGTTGTATTTACAAGTTTATCATTTAAGTATAAACGTATTTCATCAATTCCTCCTCCTTGGTCTGTTAGTTTTACAGTTACAGTGAGTTCTTCTTTATTTACTTTTGCCTTATCTTCGGGATAGGTGATTTCTACAAGTGGGGGGAGTTTTATATCATCAATTTTTATTTCAGGTTCTTTAAAATCTTCGCCTTGCATAACTCTTGCAAGCAAATTTGGAGTGTAATATTGTTCGTAAAGACTTGAAAGAGGGATAATATCTATTCCTTCAACATAATATAGCAATTTCATTCCTTCTTCTGTTCCTTCAAATCTTCCATCTGGCGAATAAACGATATAGTCATCTGAATTAGGAATATCAACAAGAGTAATAAGTAGGTTACCTGTTTGTATATCCCATAATTTTATTGTCCCGTCCCCACTTCCAGAAAACAAATATTTTCCGTTAGTATTACAAACAACACTATTGACACTCATTGAATGTCCTTTAAATGTTTTTATATTTTTTCCAGTTTCTATGTCCCATTGTTTTATTGTGTTATCTCCACTACCAGAAAAAATAGATTTTCCATCTGAGCTAAAAATAACACTTTCTATACCGCTTGTATGTCCATTAAAATGTTTAATTTCTTTTCCTGTTTTAACATCCCATAATATAATATTTTTGCCATTATCACCAGAAACGATATAATTATTATTTGGACTAATAGCTACACATCCAATCTGATGTGTATGTCCTGTGAATGTCTTAATTACATATCCTGTTTCAATATTTCTTAATTTTACTGTTTTATCCCAACTCCCAGAAATATAATATTTATTATCTGGACTAAAAACAAGACACGTTACATTATCTGTATGTTTTTTTTCTTTTCTTATTAATTCACCTGTTTGATTGTTCCATAATTTAATAGATTTATCAATATAACCTCCACTTAATACAGTATATTTTCCATTAGGACTATATGCAATACTTTGCACTCCTCTTTTTTGTTCGAATGTTATAATTTCTTTATCTGTTTCAATATCCCATAATTTCGCATAGTATTTACACCCAGTTATAAGATTTCTACTATCTAAACTAAATGTAACAACACTTGCTTTATCTTTATAGTATTTAGAAATTAATGTTTTTTTTCCTGTATGAAAATTCCATTTAGCTAAATGATTAGAGACAATATATTTGCTATTTGGACTAATAGCTATACTGTTTATACTTTTAATGTATCCCTTAAATGTTCTGATTTTTATACCTGTATTAACATCCCATAATTCTATTTCATTATCTCTATTCCCTGCTACAATATATTTGCTATCTTTACTGAAAGCTATCTTTGTCACACCATCTGAATATTTTTTTCTTTCAAACTTTTTTCTTTCACGACCAGTTTGGGCATCCCATAACTTTATAATATTATCGTCATAATCACCAGTAGAAGCAATGTATCTCCCGTTTGGACTGAATATTACATTACCAACTTCTTTTTTATGTCCTGTAAACGATTTTATTTCTTTCCCTGTTTGGATACTCCAAAGTTTTATAGTATTATCTTTACTTCCAGAAACAATATATTTTCCATTTGGATTAAATGCGACACTATTAACCCAGTTTGTGTGCCCTCTAAATGTTTTTATTTCTTGACCTGTTTGAGTATCCCATAATTTTATAGTTTTGTCTCTACTTCCAGAAATTATATATTTACCATCAGGACTGAATGATAAACTTTCTATAATATTTGTATGACCTTTAAATGTTCTTATTTCTTTGCCTGTTACTACATTCCATAATTTTATAGTTTTATCACCACTTCCTGAAATAATATATTTTCCATCAGGACTAATAGACATACTCCATATAAAACCAGTATGTCCTACTAATGTTTTTAATTCTTTACCTGTTTGAATATCCCATATTTTTATAGTTTTATCACCACTTGCTGAAATAATATATTTTCCATCAGGACTGAATGTAACACTTGTAACTCGCCATGTATGTCCATTAAATGTTTTTATTTCTTGACCTGTTTGAACATTCCATAATTTAATAGACTGTTCCATACTTCCTGAAACAATATATTTACCATTAGGACTAAATGCTACACATTCTACTTGGTTCGTATGACCTAAATTTGTAGTTAAAATTTTTTGTGATTTACTTGTTGTATATACAGATATTAAAATTAATAATACTAATATAATTTTTATATTTTTCATAATATTTGATTTTTAAATTTTGTTTAATTATTTACAATATTTTTATTTTTTGAGTGTCTGTGATTTTAGAGTTTTATTTTTCCTTGCAAATCTTGATTTTTCAAATTATGTATTACAACAAATTTGAATTGCACTGCACATATCGGAAATAGGCTGGTGGCGGTGGTTTGTGTGGTTTTGCTTTGCGGTTTTGAGCGA